>JAVVEF010000100.1:0-10515 GCA_032251275.1 Lutibacter sp. | reverse complement strand
AAAAATACAATTCAAACAAAATTTGCATTTAACCGCAAAGGCAAAGAAAATTCGCAAGGAGCGCAAAAAAGTTGTCAGATTTAAAATACTAAAATCGTAAATCAAAAATCAATTTGCGTTAGGGATTGCGCGGCCTGTTTGAGCGCATTTTTAGTTGTTTTTCACAACTAAAAAACGCGAGCAGCAAAAGCGCGACCCGCAGGGTAACGCCCAAAATAACTATAAACAGCTTGTTGTAATTAAACTGATTTTTTTATTTCACCAATTTTCCGGCTTTTTGACGAATGATTTCTTCAATGGAAACATGCTTAATTTTGCTTTCCAGCCACGACAAAATGTCCAGATATAAAAATGCGCGTTTTTCGTAAGGGTGATTTTCATATTTAAGCAATTCACTGTGTAAATTGACAAATGCTTTGTGCAATTCCTGCGGATAAATGTTTTTTAGGTTTTTCAGGAACTGGATCATTTTACGCTGTACCTGATGCAAATCGTTCATTTTGATCAAAAACTGATAGGTTGACACAATCAGCTTGTCAATATTGTCATCCAAACCGGCATCATAATGCGCCACTAAATTTAACACACGGGAAAAGCACAACAGATCTTCACGCATTTTCAGCTCTTTGTTGTCGATAATTTTTTCCAGATAAAAAATGCATTCCTCGTTTTTGCCGGCGCCAAAATACATACAGGCAATTTTATAGTAAAAAACCATAATGTGATGCGCATCAATATTGCTTTCATATTTGGGGATTTCCTTCAGCAAAGTTGCAGCAAAACCCAATCCTTCCGTAAATTTTCCCTCCAAAAAATAATAATTCAATTTATTTTGGTTGAAGTATAAAAACGCCAAGGTTTTGGTATTTTCATTCAGCGTAATATTTTCGTTTTTAATGTCGGATGTCAGATTTTTCAAGACATCGTTGTATTTGGTTTTGTGCTTGATCAAATACAGGGATTCCAACAAATAATTGACGCCTTTTAAATAGAAAACCGGATTCTGGATTTTCATTTCGGGGTTTTCTTCAAACAAATCGACCCATTTTTGGGAATATCGGTAACTCAACACAAAATCCTGCAAAATAAAGCTGTGCCACAAATAGGCCTGATACAAAAACAATTTTTCCCTGAAACCCAGTTCAGAAAATTTATATTTCGGCAACTTCTTTTCGAAATAAGCCGTCACTCTTTTCAATCCCTTATCATCCTTTACATAACCTTCTTTGAGAAACAAACTGTACAATTGAAGGGAAAGGTTCGACAATTTGCTGATGCGGACATTTTTTAAACTCAATTCTTTTGCCTGAATTGCCAATTCATCGGCCCTGTTGCTCATACTTCGGGTGATGTATTGCGATTCGATTACTTTTTCAAACTCCACAATTTCATAGGCCAAATTGTTTTCACCGGTGGTTAACGACAGCTCTTTTGCCTTGTCCAAAATTTTCAAACTCTGCTTGTACAAGCCTTTGTTGTATAAAATTGACGCGAAATCGAATTGCTCCCGAATATGGGCGCGTACATTTTGGTGAACCGGATTGAAACGCAAACTCACCAAAATTTGTTTGTACAAATGCGCTTTTGTGTTTGATATTTGTTGCTTTTTGATGTTTGTTTTGATTAAAATCAATTCATCGTCATACTCCGTTACTTTGTCCAACAAATTAAACAAGACCATAAAATTGGCCTCAGCATTTCCGCCCAACCTGCCCGCATACAGTTTAAATTGCCGCTTTTCCGATTTAGAAAGGGACTTCACCAACATAAAAAGCGCATCTTTTTGATCAATAGCCATTGTAAACAAATTATTTTTATTGTAATGAACAGCAGTGTTTTAACTATTCAAATTAAGGGTTGAATATAGTAAACTACCCCATTTACAAAAGTATATAAAAATTCCATACCCCTATTTTTGAGCTTCTATAATGTGATAAAAAATAATAAAAATGAGTATAAACAACGTTCAAATTTTTGACACAACCTTAAGAGATGGGGAGCAAGTGCCTGGCTGTAAGTTAAATACTGAACAAAAACTGATTATTGCAAACCGACTTGACATTTTAGGCGTTGACGTGATTGAGGCCGGATTTCCTGTTTCCAGTCCGGGCGACTACAATTCGGTCTTGGAAATTTCAAAAATAGTTAAAAATGCCACTGTTTGCGGACTTACCCGCGCAAACCAAAAAGATATTGATGTTGCCGCAGCGGCTTTAAAATACGCCAAACGCCCGAGAATTCACACCGGAATTGGGACTTCCGATTCCCATATTATCTATAAATTCAATTCAACCCAGGATAAAATAATTGAACGCGCCATTCAGGCGGTTTCTTATGCCAAAAAATTTGTGGAAGATGTTGAGTTTTATGCAGAAGATGCCGGAAGGACCAGCAATGAATTCTTGGCAAAAATATGCGAACAGGTGATTAAGGCCGGTGCCACCGTTTTAAATATTCCCGACACCACAGGTTATTGTTTGCCTGATGAATACGGCGCAAAAATTAAATTTTTAAAGGAAAACGTGAAAGGCATCCATAACGTGACTATTTCCTGCCACTGCCACAACGATTTGGGATTGGCCACCGCAAATGCCATTGCCGGGGTACAAAACGGCGCAAGACAAATTGAATGCACCATTAACGGCATTGGTGAACGTGCCGGAAACACGGCCCTGGAAGAAGTCGTCATGATTTTAAAACAGCATCCCTATTTAAATTTAGACACCAACATCAACACAAAATTATTGTATGAAACCAGCCAGTTGGTGCAACAAAGCATGGGTATGATTGTACAGCCAAACAAAGCCATTATTGGCGAAAATGCATTTGCACACAGTTCAGGAATCCATCAGGACGGCGTAATCAAAAACAGGGAAACCTACGAAATTATCAATCCGGCCGATGTTGGCGTTAACGAATCTTCCATCATCTTAACCGCCAGAAGCGGCAGGGCAGCCTTGGCGTACCGGGCCAAAAATGTGGGATACGACCTTACCAAAGTTGAACTGGACGATATTTATCCGCAGTTTCTGCAATTTGCAGACCATCATAAAGAAGTAAATGACAACGACCTTCATCATTTGATGGAATTGAACCACATTCATAAAACAAGTATTGCCATTTAATTTTTTGCTTAAAAGATAAAAAAAGGTGCTATAGCAACTATAAATAACAAAATAATTATTATTTTAACAGGCTAATTTGTCAGGTTCTGAAATTATATTTCGCAAAGACCTTTATAATGAAATACGACCCATGAAATTAAAAATAGCCGTGCTTTCTGGTGATGGAATTGGTCCGGAAGTTACCCAGCAAGCCATCAAAGTTTTAAATGCGATTGCTGAAAAATACGACCATGCTTTCGATTTTGAAAAAGCCCTTGTCGGTGCCAAAGCCATTGAGGAATTCGGCGATCCGTTGCCAGAGGAAACCCTGAAAATTTGCGCAAATTCAGAGGCCATTTTATTCGGCACTGTTGGCGGCACAAAATACGACAGCAATCCGAATGCGAAAATCCGTCCGGAACAGGGATTGATCAAGCTCAGAAAAAGTTTGGGATTGTTTGCCAATATTCACCCATTAATCACTTACAATTCCTTAATTCATCGGTCAAATTTAAAGAAAGACGTGATTAAGGGAGCCGACTTTGTGATTTATCGGGAATTGACCAGCGGTATTTATTACGGGGAGAAAAAATTAAGTGAAGACGGAAATACCGCTTCCGACAACTGCACCTATACTTCCAAAGAAATTGACAGGATTGCCGATTTGGCCTTTAAAGCCGCACACATCAGGAGAAAAAAATTAACACTGGTCGACAAGGCCAATGTATTGGAAACATCGCGTCTTTGGCGTAAAAGAGTGCTTGAAATTTCAAAAACTTATCCCGACGTAAAAGTGGAATTTTTGTTTGTTGACCGTGCAGCAACGCAGCTGATTTTGAATCCGAAACAATTCGACGTTATTTTAACCGAAAATATGTTTGGCGACATTTTAACTGATGAAGCCAGCGTTATTTCGGGTTCTGTCGGCTTGTTGGCTTCCGCATCTGTTGGGGAACATCATGCGTTATTTGAGCCCGTTCACGAGTATTATCCACAGGAAAAAGGAAAAAATATCGCCAATCCGCTGGCTTCTATTTTATCGGCAGCTATGTTACTGGATCATTTTAAGTTGTATGATGAAGCAGAAAACATTCGGGTTGCCGTTGAAAAATCGGTTGAACTCAACATTTCCACACCCGATTTGAATGCCACCAATCATTTTTCAACCACCAGTGTTGGCAATTTTATAAGCGATTTTATATTGGATGATGAAAACACATTTTACAACAAACACAATATAGATTTGGGGCAGTCTACTATTATTTAGAGTTGGTTGTTGGTTGTTGGTTTCTGGTTTTGAGTTATAAGTTGAACTTTTAACTTTTGACTTTTAATTTTTAACTTTTTTATTTCCCTAATTTTGTGCTATGGAAAAATATGAAAATTTTATTAATGCGCTAAACTATCGACGCTCGGTAAGGGTTTATGATGAGAACAAAGAAATTATTGCTGAAATTGTAAAAAAGTGCATTCAGCAAGCCACTTTGGCGCCCAACAGCAGCAATATGCAGTTGTGGGAATTTCACCATGTCACTTCAACTGATTTGGTAAAAAAATTGTCTGTTGCCTGTTTGGGACAACCGTCGGCAACTACCGCAAAACAAATGGTTGTGGTGGTGGTTCGGAAGGATTTGTGGAAGCAGCGCGCCAAAAGCAACCTCAACAATATTCAGCAAATATTCGGAAACAAATCAAAGGAAAAACAAAGTTCCCGCGAAAAATTTGCGCTCAATTATTACGGCAAATTGATGCCTTTCGTTTATGCTGATTTCTTCGGATTGTTTGGCTATCTAAAATATTTCGCAGCTTGGATAACCGGATTGTTCAGACCAAGTTATCGACAGCTTCGTAATTCAGATATGCGTATTGTGACCCACAAAAGTGCGGCATTGGCGGCACAAACCTTTATGTTAAGCATGGCTGCGGAAGGTTACGATACTTGTCCGATGGAAGGATCTGACACCCTTCGAATTAAAAAAATATTGAAATTGCCTTTAAGCAGCGAAATAAATATGGTAATTTCCTGCGGAATAAGAAAACCTGAAGGCGTTTACGGGGAACGTTTCCGGATTCCTTTTGAAAAAGTTTACAAACAATGGTAATTATTTTTAAAATAAAACGTCAAACCAAACTATGGCAACAGAAGAAATTATTCAACAAATTATCTCAAACAAAAACAGGCCTCTTCTAAATTTCAGCTTAAAACTGAAAACTGAAAAATTTACCGATAACCTGTTTTATACTTTGTTTGATGCGGAGGCGTGCGTTTCAACAAATATTGAGCAACTTGAAATTGATTTTAGGGAAGTTTACAGATTGGCCTGTTTAATTAGGGATGGCTCTTGTAAAAAAATTTGGGACACTTTTTTGGCTAAATTGCCAACCATTCTGGAAAATTTAAATTTAGACGCGCAAGAAATCTTCGACAATGACCCTGCAGCAAATTCCATTGAAGAAATTTATTTGGCTTATCCCGGCTTTTATGCCATTGCCATTTACCGGTTCAGCCATGAACTATTTTTACTTAGTACACCTTTAATACCAAGGTTGATGAGTGAATATGCCCATAGCAAAACGGGAACCGACATACATCCTGGCGCCACCATTGGCAACTCTTTTTTTCTTGATCACGCAACAGGCACCGTAATTGGCGAAACAAGCATCATCAAAAACCATGTGAAAATTTATCAAGGCGTTACTTTGGGCGCTTTGCAAGTCAATAAAAATATGAAAAACACAAAACGGCATCCAACCGTTGAGAATAATGTCACCATTTACGCCAACGCCACCATATTAGGAGGCAATACCGTTATTGGCGAAAACTGCACCATTGGCGGTAACGTATGGATTACGGAATCTGTTCCGAAAGATTCTATTGTTTACGAAACGCATGAAACTAGGCTAAAACCAAAAAGAAAAGGATGAAAAATCAAAGTTTATTAGATTTTATAGGAAATACACCGCTCATAAAAGCGAATAAGATATTAACAAAAGAAGGCATTTCTTTGTACCTTAAACTGGAAGGAAACAATCCGGGCGGAAGTGTAAAAGACCGTCCGGCCCATAATATGATCCGTGCTGCTTTTGAACGAAACGACATCAAAAAAGGTGATTATTTAATTGAAGCCACCAGTGGAAACACCGGAATTGCCCTGGCAATGATCGCACAGCAATTTGAACTGCAAATAGAATTGGTGATGCCTGAAAACTCGACCAAAGAACGCGTGCAAACCATGGAAGCCTTCGGCGCAAAAGTCACCTTGACCCCTTCCGCAGACGGCATTGAAGGATCGAGAATCTATGCCGAAAAACTGGTTGCCGAAAAGGGTTATTATATGCTAGACCAGTTTGCGAATGCCGACAATTGGAAAGCGCATTATAAAACTACGGGACCTGAAATTTGGCGAGATACAGAAGGGGAAATCACTCATTTTGTTTCGGCCATGGGCACAACCGGCACCATTATGGGCACCTCCACTTTTCTAAAAGAAAAAAATGCAGCCATCCAAATTGTTGGCGCACAACCCGATGACCATTCGAAAATACCGGGCATCAGAAAATGGTCTCCGGCATTTCTTCCAAAAATATTTGATGCCAAAAAAGTGGATCAGATAATTGAAGTCACTGAGGCAGAAGCGCGCACTATGACCAAAAGACTTGCAAAAGTAGAGGGTGTGTTTGCGGGAATGAGCAGCGGCGGCTCGGTGACTGCAGCGCTAAAATTGGCAGAAACCCTTGAAAAAGGCGTTATTGTGTCCATTATTTGCGACCGTGGCGATCGCTATTTGTCGTCCGATTTATTTGAATAAACAAGGTAACTTAATCATTGTTAAGATTGTTTGTAAGTGGCTTTTATTGTATTTTTGCACCTCAGAAAACTCTAATTTCTACGCATGAAAAAAATTCAAATGGTTGACTTACAAAGTCAATATGCCAATATTCAAGATCAAATAGATTCAAAAATAGCGGAAGTTTTAAAATCCGCAGCTTATATCAACGGACCCGAAGTGCATTCCTTTCAAAAAGGACTGGAAAATTATTTGGGCGTAAAAAATGTGATTCCTTGTGCCAACGGCACCGACGCGCTTCAAATCGCGATGATGGGATTGGGCTTAAAACCCGGCGATGAAGTGATTACTGCCGATTTCACTTTTGCCGCAACAGTGGAAGTGATTGCCTTATTGCAATTAACGCCAGTTTTGGTGGATGTGGATCCTGTAGATTTCAATATTTCCATAGAAGCCGTCAAAAAAGCAATCACGCCAAAAACAAAAGCCATTGTGCCCGTCCATTTGTTTGGAAAAGTGGCCAATATGGAAGCTATTATGGAAATTGCCAAAGAACATAACTTGTTTGTGATCGAAGACAATGCCCAGGCAATTGGTGCCACTTATACTTTTAAAGACGGCACCAAAAAGAAAGCGGGAACCATAGGCCATGCGGCTTCAACCTCGTTTTTCCCTTCAAAAAACTTAGGCTGTTACGGAGACGGCGGGGCAATTTTCACCAATGATGATGACTTGGCCCATAAAATTAGGGGCATCGTAAATCACGGAATGTATGTGCGTTACCACCACGATGTGGTTGGTGTAAATTCACGTTTAGACAGCATCCAAGCCGCTGTTTTAAATGTAAAACTCCCTCATTTGGACGCTTACAACAAAGCGCGTCAGGCAGCTGCCAGAAAGTACAATATGGCTTTCGCCCATGAAAAAAATATCATCACGCCGGTTATTTGCGAAAATTGTGATTGCCACGTTTTTCATCAATATACCTTAAGGGTTTTACAAACAGACAGAGACGCTTTGGTAAATCATTTAAATGAAAACGGCATTCCTTGCGGCGTTTATTATCCGATTCCGCTTCACTCACAAAAAGCCTATGCCGACACAAGATATGATGAAGCCGATTTTCCTGTCACCAACCAGTTGGTGAAAGAAGTGATTTCATTGCCGATGCATACCGAACTGGATGATGGCCAAATTGAATTTATTACTTCAAAAGTAATTGAATTTGTAAATAAATAAAACATGAAAATACTCGTTACGGGAGGATTGGGTTTTATAGGGTCTCACACCGTTGTTGAATTGCAGCAGGAAGGATTTGAAGTGGTAATTATTGATAACTTGTCAAATTCCACCATTGATGTGTTGGATAAAATAACGTCGATCACCAACCTGAAACCGGAATACCACAACATTGATTTGCGGGATAAAACTGCGGTTAAAGCCTTTTTTGCCAACAATGCCATTGAAGGAGTCATTCATTTTGCGGCTTCAAAAGCGGTGGGTGAAAGCGTGCAAATGCCCCTGGAATATTATGAAAACAATATCAGTTCCCTGGTTTATGTGCTACAGGAAATGACGGCCAACAACATCAATAATTTTATTTTCAGCTCTTCATGCACTGTTTACGGACAGGCAGATGAATTGCCAATAACAGAAAATGCGCCCATAAAACCTGCGGAATCCCCTTATGGAAACACCAAACAAATTGGGGAAGAAATTATAAAAGACACCACCAAGATTTCCGATTTAAAAGCGATTGCCCTGCGTTATTTCAACCCGATTGGCGCCCATGAATCGGCAAAAATTGGAGAATTGCCCATTGGCGTTCCCCAAAATTTAATTCCGTTTGTCACCCAAACCGCTGCGGGAATTCGGGAAGAATTGTCCGTTTACGGAAATGATTATCCCACCCCCGATGGTACTGCCATAAGGGATTATATTCATGTGGTGGATTTGGCGAAAGCGCACATCATTGCCTTGAAAAGACTTCTGGAAAATAAAAACAAAGCAGCTTTTGAGGTATTTAACCTGGGTACTGGAAAAGGAAATTCTGTGTTGGAAGTGATCCAGACTTTTGAAAAAGTCAGCTGCAAAAAACTGAACTACAAATTTGTTGACCGACGGGAAGGCGACATTATTTCTGCCTATGCAGATACCACCATCGCCAACAAAGAACTTGGCTGGAAAGCCGAACTCACGTTGGATGAGGCCTTGCTTTCGGCGTGGAAATGGCAGTTAACATTGGCCCCCTAGTCGGCCCCCTAACCCCCGAAGGGGGAATTTATGAAAAGTTAAAAGTTAAAAGTTTTGGTTATTATAAATCTCGTTTTGAACTTGTTCAAAACGAGATTTATTTTTTTAATACTTCAACTTTTAAAGTCCAACGCGCCGGCTGACCCTATCGCTAAAAATGTTCACTGAACATTTTTTTAACGCTCTGTCCCCCTTTGGGGGTTAGGGGGCCTATTCAGCGCTTCCGGCAGTAACGGTTCTGTCAATTTTACGGACAAGGCCCTGCAGCACTTTTCCCGGCCCCACTTCAATAAATTCTGTGGCGCCGTCGGCAATCATCTGTTGTATGGTTTGTGTCCAGCGTACAGGGGCGGTTAACTGAAGGATTAAATTTTCTTTAATTTCTACAGAATCTTTGACTGCTTCTGCCACCACATTTTGGTAAACAGGACAAGTGGGTTTATGAAATATGGTATTGCTGATTGCTTCAGCCAGTTCTTCCCTTGCAGGTTCCATCAAAGGAGAATGAAAGGCCCCGCCGACAGGCAATTTTATGGCGCGCTTTGCCCCTTTTTCAATCATTGCCGCACAAGCTTTGTCGGTGGCTTCAATTTCTCCTGAAATGACCAGCTGTCCCGGACAATTATAATTTGCGGCAACTACGATACCATCAATGCTTGCACAAACTTCTTCAACAATGGCGTCCTCCAGTCCCAAAACGGCTGCCATGGTGGAAACTTTTATTTCACAAGCCTTTTGCATCGCCAAGGCTCTTTTTGACACCAATATAAGTCCGTCCTCAAAAGACAATACCCCATTGGCCACCAAGGCCGAAAATTCGCCTAAAGAATGACCGGCCACCATTTCAGGCTTAAAGTCTTTTCCTAAGGTTTTGGCCAAAATAACCGAATGCAGAAATATGGCCGGTTGCGTTACTTTCGTTTGCTGCAATGCTTCGGCGGTGCCTTCAAACATAATATCTGTAATGCGAAATCCTAAAATTTCATTGGCCTGTTCAAACAGTTCTTTTGCCAACTTAGATGTGTTGTACAAATCCAGTCCCATTCCTGTATATTGGGCTCCCTGGCCCGGGAAAACATATGCTTTCATATTTTGTGTGTTATCTTTTAAAAAGCAAAAATAAACATAATTTGCAATATTTTGTTGGTACTGTGAATTTAACTTTTAATCCTATCCCCCGCCCTTTCCCAAGGAAAGGGAGCTTGATTTTATGTTCGTAAAAATATTTTTAACTTTTAACTTTTACTTCCTGATGGGTGGTGTCTGATTTTTATTAATTTTTTATCACTTCATGTTTTTACACACCCCTTAGCCCCTCTCAAGAGTAATGGCGCTAACTTTGCATATTTATTTATACTTTTTGTATCTTC
>JAVVEF010000099.1:0-10551 GCA_032251275.1 Lutibacter sp. | reverse complement strand
TCTCAAATGTTAAAATTATAAAAATTTATGTTATTTTTGCGTAAGGTGAGTTAATGATTTAATTGCAATGAGCCAAATTATGAAAAAAATTAAATAATATATAGGATTCGGATAAAAATCTGATGAATTTCAGGTTTAATTTACTTGTCACAAATAATTTTAAAATATTGTTCCACAGTATTGGCAACAGTTTGTGAGGTAATTCTGTTTTTGAATAAATTATTATCATAACTTTGTGTAATAATTTTTTAAAAATCAAAAAAAATAAGACTATGGATTTTAAAATTGGGGACAAAATTGCTGTTATTGATGATGTTATCAAAGGTAAAGTGATTGCCGTTCATCCAAATAAAATTGTTATTGAAGATGCGGACGGATTTCCTTATGAATATTCGCCAAAAGAATTGGTGGTCATTAAAGAAAGTCAGAAAGAGCTTTCTAAATTCAGTGATATCGACAATGAATATCTATCGGAAAAGCTTTATGAAACTTCTTCTAAAAAGAATCCTCCAAAATTTAAATCAACTCTAAAACCTGATAAATTGCCACCGATGGAAGTTGATTTACACATCAACCAGCTAACGGCTTCAACAAAGGGAATGGACAATTATGATATGTTGACGCTTCAGTTGGAAACTGCCAAACATAAATTGGAATTTGCCATTAAAAACAGAATTCCTAAAATAGTTTTTATCCACGGAATGGGCGCCGGAGTTTTAAAAACAGAATTGGAATTTTTATTTAAGAAATACAACGTTTACTGGAATGATGCATCCTTTCAAAAATATGGTTTGGGTGCAACAGAAGTTGGAATCTATCAAAATCCTAAAAATTAGTTTTTAATTTCTAAGGTTCCAAAATTGAAGGTCTCAAAGAAAACACGTTCCTCTCCATCAATAAAATTTATATTTGAAAGGGTAATTTCATAAGAATAACCAGTTACAATACTATTTGTCAGAATTTCGACGGTTGTAATGTTTATGGTGCCTCCATCAGCTTTAAGTTCTTTTAAAATTTTGGGTTCCAACGGCGGAACGGCCTGGCAAAAATACGTTGAAGTAATGCCTTTATCAAAAATTCTGTAGGTCGCCGTAGTAGTCGCTGAAATTGGAAACGTTGCCGTTGGAGTGGTTCCAAGAGCTGTTGAGGGAAGCGTTAAAACCAAAACTTCTGTGCTATTGGTGCTCGCAATGTATAAAACAAATTCCCCGCACGTATTCACTTTTTCGGTAAATTCAAAAACTGGAACATCAAAATCCCCATCATTGCAAGCATTTAGGGTAAACGCCAAAAAGAGTATCAATAGTTTTTTCATAAGTGATAATTTCAAGGCAAAAATAACAGTTTTAGGCAAGTCATCACCAATTGAAACCAACTATTTTAATTACTTTTGCTTTTAATGAAAACGATATACTTAGATAACGCTGCCACAACACCAATATTACCCGAAGTAATCGATGCCATTTCAAATGCAATGGCCAATGTTTATGGGAATCCGTCATCAATTCATCACGTTGGGCGCAAGGCGAAATCTATGGTTGAAACGGCTCGTAAAAATATTGCCAAACATTTTAATGCTTCAGCCCAGGAAATAGTTTTTACGGCCGGCGGAAGTGAAGCAGACAATTTAATCCTTAGAAATGCCGTTACCAATTTAGGCGTTACAACGATTATTTCATCTAAAATTGAACATCACGCTGTTTTGCATACCATAGAAAATTTGCAGAAAGAATTTGATATCAGCATCAAATTTGTTGATTTGGATGATAGCGGAAATGTTAATTATGAGCATTTAGAACAATTGCTTGAGGAATCTGATGATAAGAAATTGGTAAGTTTGATGTACATAAATAATGAAATAGGAAATATCTTAAATCTTGAAAAAGTTTCGGAATTGTGCATTGCCAACAAGGCTTTATTTCATTCTGATGCGGTGCAAGGTGTTGGTCATTTCAACATTGATATCAAAAAAACGCCTATGGATTTTTTTGTGGCAAGCGCCCATAAATTTCATGGTCCGAAAGGGGTCGGATTTGCTTATATAAAAAGAGGATTTGGCATTCAGCCAATTTTACATGGAGGCGAGCAGGAGCTAGGCGCCAGAGCAGGAACAGAAAACGTGCACAGCATTTTTGGTATGGAGAAAGCGCTGGGAATTTCTTGTGCGAATATGAAGGATGAATCTGCTTCAATACAACAACTTAAAAATTATTTTATAGGTGAATTGAAGCAACATATTGAAGGAATAGATTTTAACGGACTTTCAGCAAGCGAAACGGACAGCAGTTACACCATTTTAAATGTTCGTTTTCCAAAAGATTATGCGATGTTGCTGTTTAATTTAGATTTAAAAGGCATTGCGGTTTCCGGAGGAAGCGCCTGCCAGAGCGGAAGCAACAGGGGTTCTGATGTGCTACACGCCATTTTACCCGAAAAAGAAGCTGAAAAAACTTCTGTTAGATTTTCGTTCAGTAAATTTAATACCAAGGACGAAATTGATTACACAATACAAACACTCATAAAACTAATCAATTAAATGCTAAATTATCCTATAAAGTTTTATCCAATTTTAAAAGAAAAAATTTGGGGAGGCACAAAATTAGTGACCAAACTCAATAAAAAATCAGCATCAAAAAATGTCGGTGAAAGTTGGGAATTGTCTGATGTTGAGGACAATGTTTCTGTTGTTTCAAATGGTAAACTGAAAGGGAAAACCTTGCAGGAATTGTTGGAAACCTATAAAGCGGAACTTATTGGCGAAAATAATTATGCACATTTTGGAAACAATTTTCCGTTGCTGATAAAATTTATTGATGCAAAAGAGGATTTGTCAGTTCAGGTACATCCAAATGATGAACTTGCCAAAAAACTGCACAATTCATTTGGAAAAACTGAAATGTGGTACATTACGCAGGCTGATTCTGGTTCAAAACTTATTGTTGGATTTAATAAAGAAATTACGCCCGACCAATATCTGAATTATGTTGCCGAAAAGAAAATTCCTTCGATTTTAAATTATGAAAATGTAAAAGCCGGTGATGCTTTTTTTATTGAACCGGGAACTGTCCATACTATTGGCGCAGGCATTTTGTTGGCCGAAATTCAGCAAACTTCCGATATTACTTATAGAATTTATGATTGGGGCAGGGTAGACGATCAAGGAAATCCGAGAGTTTTACATACCGATTTGGCTGTTGAAGCCATCAATTTTAGTCATAAAATTGATGCGAAGCGTAACTATTCAACCTTTATAAATTCACTGAACACTATTGTAAAATGCGAATATTTTACGACCAATTTTATTCATGTGGTTGGTGAAAAAGAGTTGGATTATGCTCAAATAGATTCTTTTGTTGTTTTTATGTGTGTTCAGGGAAAAGCAACAATTTCAATGGGAACACATACAGAAACCTTGAATTATGGAGAAACTGTGCTGATTCCGGCTTCTGCGGAAACTGTGATTATAACCTCAAAAAATTGTAAATTGTTGGAGGTAACCGTTTAAATGACATTCACTTCAATTTCAAGCGAAATTTTAAAGTTTTCCATTACTTTTTGCTGAATTCTTTGCGCCAAACCATAAATTTCTTTGCCGCTTGCGTTGTTGTAATTCACCAAAACCAAGGCTTGTTTTTCGTGCACGCCAGCATCTCCAAAACGTTTTCCTTTATAGCCGCATTGTTCAATCAGCCAGCCTGCAGGAATTTTGATTTCGTTTTCAGAAATGACATAGTGCGGAATTTCAGGGTAGTTTTTTGACAATTCTTTAAATAAATCGACGTTGATTACCGGATTTTTAAAAAAGCTGCCGCTGTTTCCAATTTCCTTGGGATCAGGAAGTTTGCTTTGTCTGATGGCAATTACCGCATCAGCAATTTCTTTGATGGAAGGATTTTGTTTATCTGTCAATAAATCTTTGATGGCGCCGTATGAAATATTGGTGTTGTGATTATTTTTGGTGAGTTTAAACGTAACATTGACAATGATGTATTTTCCTTTCAACTCATTTTTAAAAACGGAATTCCGGTATCCAAAATCACAATCTGCATTTGTAAAAATTTTGGTTTTGCCGGTTTCAATATCAATGGCTTCCAATTGCTGAAAAACATCTTTAATTTCAACGCCGTAAGCGCCAATATTTTGAATGGGAGAGGTGCCAACATTTCCCGGAATTAAAGCCAGATTCTCGAGTCCGCCATAGTTTTGGGAAACGCACCAAAGCACAAATTCGTGCCAATTTTCACCGGCTTCCGCGGTAACCAAAACTTCATTTTCATCAAAATCGTTAACAATAATTCCTTTGTTATTTAGATGGATTACCAGTTTTTCAACATCGCTGGTCAGTAAAATATTGCTTCCGCCTCCCAACAAAAAGATAGCTTTTTCCGAAGCTAGTATTTCTTTTAAATCTTTGATGGTATTTATAGTGACAAACCGTTTGGCATTTGCGTGAATGCCAAATGTATTGTAAGGTTTTAACGATATGTTTTGTTGAATTTTCAACTATTTTTCATCTGTTTAAATTTTATTTTCTAGCGGTAACAGCTGCTGTTCGCCATTAAGCATTCCTTTGTGAATCAAAATTTGTTATGCTTGTTTCGTTGTATTTTTTGATGGCAACTTTCAATATTTCGACAGAACGAACAAGATCCTCTTTTTTAAGCACATAAGCAATTCTTACCTGTTTTGTACCAAATCCCGGTGTGGAATAAAATCCGGCCGCAGGAGCTACCATCACCGTTTGGTTGTCAAGATTGAAATCTTCCAACAGCCATTGGGCAAACTTATCGGCATCATCAACGGGCAATTCGGCAACACAGTAGAAAGCGCCTTTTGGTGTGGCTACTTTTACGCCTTCAATTTTATTCATCTCAGAAATTAAAATATCTCTTCGTGCTTTATACTCAACAATCACCTCATCAAAATAAGATTGTGGCGTTTCCAAAGCGGCTTCACTGGCAATTTGTTCAAAAGTTGGCGGACTTAACCTTGCCTGCGCAAATTTTAAAACTGTACTGATAACTTCCTTGTTTTTACTGACCAAACAACCAATTCTGGCGCCGCACATACTGTAACGTTTTGAAACAGAATCAATGATGATGGCGTGTTCATCCAAGCCAAATCCGCTTAAAACCGATTGGTATTCTTCATTGTCATAAATAAATTCTCTGTAAACCTCATCAGCAATCAGAAATAAATCGTGTTTTTTCACAATATCGGCCAGTTTTTGAATTTCTTCTTTGGAATATAAATAACCGGTAGGATTGTTGGGATTGCAAATTAAAATTGCCTTGGTTTTAGGCGAAATTAATTTTTCAAATTCTTCTATCGGAGGCAATGCAAAATTGTCTTCAATTTTTGAAATGACAGGAACAATTTTTACGCCAGATGCCGTTGAAAAACCAAGGTAATTTGCATAAAATGGTTCGGGAATAATAATTTCATCGCCGGGATCGGTAATACTTCCCATAGCGAATAATAAGGCTTCAGAACCTCCGGTAGTGACAATAATTTCATCCGAAGTTACGGGAATATTCCTTTTAATATAATAGTTTGCGAGCTTTTTTCGATATTCTTCAGAGCCTTCTGAACGGCTGTAAGCAATCACTTCAACAGTGTTGTTTTTTACCGCATCCAGCGCAACTTTTGGGGTTTTTATATCTGGCTGCCCAATATTCAAATGAAAAACTTCAATTCCTCTTTTTTTTGCATTTTCAGCATAAGGAACCAATTTTCTGATTGGAGATTCGGGCATAGTCGCACCTTTAATGGAGATCTTAGGCATCGTATTTTGTTTATGGATAGTATGCTGCAAAATTGCGAAATTTATTTTGAAATTATTGCCTTTTAAGCGCATTTGTTAAAGGTTAAAATTTTCATAAATTTATGTAATCATCTAGTATTTTTTGTAGATTAACAAAAAAATTAAAGGCAAAAAATATTGAAATCTTATATAAAAACTGTTGTTTTTTCGATTTTTCTTTTATTTGTGGCAACTGAGGCCATTTCCCAAGGTCAGTTCCAACTTGAAAATGATTCAGAAAGGGAATCTATTTCGTTTAAGTTATTAAATAATTTAATTGTATTTCCCATTGAAGTCAACGGAAGGCCGCTGAATTTTATTCTGGATTCAGGCGTTGGGGCAACGCTATTATTTAATTTGTACAGTAAAGATTCTGTGATGCTACATAATAAGCAGAAAGTCAGGTTGCAGGGATTGGGAAGTGAAGATTCTGTTGAAGCTGTTTTGTCTAAAGGTAATATATTCACATTCGGGAATATTAGAGGTTACAATCAAAGTTTATTCCTTATTTTGGATGACAGTTTCGATTTATCCTCGAAGCTAGGGATCACTGTTCACGGAATTATTGGATATGAACTTTTTAAAGATTTTGTTGTCGACATAAATTATGGCACAAAACGCATCAAATTTTACAAACCCGACAATTATAAGCATAAAGTTTGCAAAAAATGCGAAACGCTTGAGCTGGATTTTTATAAACTAAAACCATACGTGAATGTGGGCGTAAAATTAAACCAGACTTCAGTTAAAATCATTCCTGTAAAATTACTGATTGATTCAGGCGGAAGTGATGCCTTGTGGCTGTTTGAAAATAGCCATCCTGACATTTTGGCACCAAAAAAGTTTTTCAATGATTTTTTAGGGGAAGGATTAAGTGGGGCAGTCTATGGAAAAAGATCAAAAATAGATGCTTTGGTGATTGGCAAATTTGAATTAAAACAGCCAACCGTTTCATATCCTGATGCTGAATCCGTTTCAAATGCCAGAGAGTTTGAAGAAAGAAACGGCAGTTTGGGCGCATCTGTTTTAAAGCGGTTTAATGTGATATTTGATTATAAAAACAAGAAAATAACCTTTAAAAAAGGAAGTTCATTTAAAGAGCCTTTCAGGTATAACATGAGCGGCATTGAACTTGTTTATAACGGAAAACTATTGGTAAAGGAACAAAATAATGCCTCAATTGGATTGGCTGATAGCCAAGCCAACAAACAAAATAAGGTTATTTTGGACAATAATTATACATATACTTTTAAGCCATCCTATAAAATACACAATTTGCGTGAAGGTTCACCGGCACACAATGCCGGTTTGATCTCCGGCGATATTGTGATTAAGATTAATGGCAAACCCACCTATGAATTACCTCTGGAAGAAATTATCGAAAAATTTTTTCAGAAGGAAAATACCAAGATTTCATTGGTTGTTGAAAGAAACGGGAAAGATTATGAATACCATTTCCTATTGAAAGATATGCTAAAATAAAAATGACCTTCATTGCTGAAGGCCATTAAGTATAGAATTATTTTGAATTTACTCTTTTAATACAATGCCTTTAATCTGTAAAGTTTTTACAGGTTCAACCGCATTGGAAGTTACAGTAATTGATTTTGAAAATCCTCCAGGTCTGTTGGTGGCATATTTCACTTCAATTTCTCCACTGTCACCAGGCATAATAGGCCCGGCCGGTTTTTTTGGAACGGTGCATCCGCAACTTGATTTGATGTCGCTGATCACTAAAGGCGTTTTTCCTGCGTTTTTAAATTTAAATGTGCGAACACCATCGGCATTCAACGCAATTTTGCCGTAATCGATAACTTCCGTAACAAACTCAAATGCAGGAGCATTCGAATCTTTTGCTTTTTCGGTTTCTTGTTTTTCTTGGGCATTCATGGTGAATGTTAAAAATCCCAAAACCATTATTGTAATAATTTTTCTCATAATTTTCTATTTAATATGTAAAGTTAGTATTTTTTTTAAGTTTTCAAAAATATTTTATGGCTTATAATTGTACATTTGCGAATCGTATTACAAATAATATACCAAAATGAGTTTAGCAACAAAATATAGCCCCAAAGAAATAGAAAATAAATGGTATGATTACTGGATGAAGAACAATTATTTTCATTCAACGCCTAACGAAAAAGAACCCTACACCATTGTGATTCCACCGCCTAACGTTACGGGCGTTTTACATATGGGCCACATGTTGAACAATACCATTCAGGATGTGTTGATAAGAAGGGCACGATTGAAAGGGTTTAACGCCTGTTGGGTTCCCGGAACAGACCATGCATCTATCGCCACTGAGGCAAAAGTTGTCGCTAAATTGAAAGAACAAGGGATTCAGAAATCGGACTTAACGCGTGAAGAATTTTTGAAGCACGCTTGGGAATGGACAGATGAACACGGTGGTATTATTTTGGAACAGCTTAAAAAACTGGGCGCTTCATGTGATTGGGAACGCACAAAGTTTACGATGGACGCTGATTTGAGCGAATCTGTCATAAAAGTTTTTATTGATTTATATAAAAAGGGGTTAATTTATCGCGGTTATAGAATGGTTAACTGGGATCCTTCAGCAAAAACCACCTTGTCTGATGAAGAAGTTATTTATGAAGAAAAAGCAGGCAATCTATACTATTTGAAATATAAAATTGAAGGTAGCAACGATTTTTTAACCATCGCAACCACGCGTCCTGAAACAATTTTTGGTGATACTGCCATTTGTATCAATCCGAATGATCCGCGTTTTTCGCACTTAAAAGGCAAAAATGCCATTGTTCCCATTGCTAACAGGATAATCCCAATTATTGAAGATGAGTATGTGGATATTGAATTTGGTACAGGTTGTTTAAAAGTTACGCCTGCGCACGATCCCAATGATAAAGTTTTGGGCGAAAAGCACCAGTTGGAAGTGGTTGATATTTTTAATGATGATGCCTCTTTAAATTCCTTCGGATTGCATTACGAAGGAAAAGACCGATTTGTTGTTCGCAAAGAAATTACCAAAGAATTGGAAAATTTGGGCAGTTTGGCCAAAATTGAATCTTATGTCCATAAAGTGGGAACTTCTGAAAGAACCAAAGAGGTTATCGAACCAAAAATTTCTGCCCAATGGTTTTTGAAAATGGATACCATTGTGAAACCGGCTTTAAAAGCGGTTTTAGAAGATGAGGAAATTCATTTTTTTCCAAAACATTATAATAGTACTTATCGCCATTGGCTGGAAAATATCAGAGATTGGAATATCTCGCGCCAACTTTGGTGGGGACATCGAATTCCTGCTTATTTTTATGGTGATGGGGTTAATGATTTTGTGATTGCTTCAACGATGGAAGAAGCGGTTAAATTGGCTTCTGATATCCTCGGAAAAAAGTTAACTTCAGCTGATATTAAACAAGATCCTGATGCATTGGATACTTGGTTTTCCTCTTGGTTGTGGCCGATTTCGGTATTTGACGGCATAAGATTCCCTGACAATGAAGAAATTAACTATTATTATCCGACAAACGATTTGGTGACCGGACCGGATATTATTTTCTTTTGGGTGGCCCGTATGATTTTTGCAGGATATGAATTTAGAAATGAAAAACCTTTTACAAATGTTTATTTTACAGGAATTGTGCGCGATAAACAAGGCAGAAAAATGTCGAAATCCTTAGGGAATTCTCCAGATCCTATTGAATTGATCGAAAAATTTGGCGCAGATGGCGTTCGTGTGGGTATGTTGTTGTGTTCAGCAGCCGGAAACGACTTGTTGTTTGATGAAGAATTGGTTGCCCAAGGACGAAATTTCTCCAATAAAATTTGGAATTCCTTCCGATTGATAAAAGGATGGGAAGTTTCTGAAACCATTGAACAACCAGAAGCTGCCAAAGTGGCTATTGAATGGTACAATTCGAAATTTCAGCAAGCCTTAGGCGAACTTGAAAAATCGTTTGAACAATATCGTATCAGTGAAGCTTTAATGATTACCTACAAATTAATCTGGGACGATTTTTCTTCTTGGTTTTTAGAAATGGTAAAACCCGAATATCAGCAGCCAATTGATGCAAAAACGTATAATTCGGTGGTTGGTTTCTTGGAAGACAATTTAAAAATATTGCATCCTTTTATGCCGTTTTTATCAGAAGAAATCTGGCAAGACATTACAGAAAGAACGCCTGAAGAAGCACTAATCATTGCTGAATACCCAAAATTTACGGCAGTAAACGAAGACTTGATAAACGATTTTAAATTTGCTTCAGAAGTAATTTCCGGAATCAGAACCATAAGAAAAGACCGGAATATAGCCTTTAAATATACGATTGATCTTTTGGTGATCAACAATGAAAATGCAAGCAATTATTTTGACGCAGTCATTGAAAAACTAGGTAATATAGCTTCTCTGACTTATGTTTCAGACAAAGTGGAAGGCGCTTTAAGTTACCGCGTAAAATCGAATGAGTATTTTATTCCGATGGAAGCTGAAATTAATGTTGAGGAGGAAAAAGCTAAATTATTGGAAGAACTAAGGTACACCGAAGGTTTTTTGCAATCGGTTCAAAAGAAACTGAGCAATGAACGTTTTGTGAGCAGCGCCCCGGAACAGGTTATTGCAAATGAACGTAACAAAGAAGCCGATGCTTTGGCAAAAATTGAAATGATAAAAGCGAGTCTGGCTAGCCTATAATATCCACTAAAAGGGAAATAAAAGTTAAAAGTAAAAGGTTAAAATCAAACTGTTGAAGTTTTATTTTAACCTTTTT
>JAVVEF010000098.1:0-10601 GCA_032251275.1 Lutibacter sp. | reverse complement strand
TAAAACAAAAATAAATTTTATTAATGTTATTCGTATGCTTTTAAAGTGTACTTTTGCACCCGATTTTAACCGGTTTATAGATGGGCGTCTGTAGATCATAATATTTACAGAAATGTCGACATTTAAAGAACTAGGGCTTAACAGCCAAATTTTACAAGCATTGACTGATTTAGGGTATGAAAACCCAACTGAAATTCAGGAAAAAGCAATCCCTCAAGTATTATCTTCTAAGCAAGATTTAAAAGCATTTGCGCAAACAGGCACAGGAAAAACTGCAGCTTTCAGTTTGCCAATTTTGGAACAAATTGACGCGAACAGCGGTGATACGCAAGCAATTATTTTATCGCCAACACGTGAGTTGGCTTTGCAGATTGCCAACAACATCACCGATTTTTCAAAACATTTAAAAGGTGTTAAAACACTTGCCGTTTATGGCGGTGCCAGCATTGAAGACCAAGTCAGAAAACTGAATAAAGGTGTTCAAATTGTTGTTGGAACTCCGGGAAGAACGGTTGATTTAATCAACAGAAAACAATTAAAACTTTCAAATCTTAAATGGCTTATTTTAGATGAAGCCGATGAGATGCTGAATATGGGTTTTAAAGATGAATTGGATAAAATTTTGGCCGTTACGCCAAAAGAAAAACAAACATTGTTGTTTTCCGCAACATTTCCAAAAGAAGTTGAAGGAATTGCCAAAGCGTATTTAAAGAATCCTATTGAAATTAGCGCAGGAGAAAAAAATAAAGGAACCGACCAGGTTTCACATCAATATTATGTGGTTTCAGAAAGAAACAGGTACAATGCCATCAAAAGAATTGCTGACGTAAATCCTGATATATATTGCATTATTTTTTGCAGAACCAGAAGAGAAACTCAAGAAGTTGCCGATAAATTAATCAGCGACGGATACAATGTTGATGCGCTTCATGGCGATTTATCGCAAGCACAACGCGACAGTGTTATGGAGAAATTCCGTAACAAAACGTTGCAAATATTGGTGGCGACCGATGTTGCCGCAAGGGGATTGGATGTAACCGATTTAACACACGTGATCAATCATAAACTTCCGGATCAAATTGAATCTTACACACACCGAAGCGGCAGAACAGGTCGTGCCGGTAAAGAAGGAATTTCAATCGCGATTGTTACCCAAAGAGAAAAAAGCAAATTGCACCCAATTGAAAGATTGATCGGTAAAAAATTCATAAGCACTCCTATTCCAACAGGAAAAGAAATTTGTCAAAATCAATTGTTAAAATTGATTGATAAGGTTCAGGATATTCAAGTGAATGAAACTGAAATAAGTGATTTCTTACCTTCTATTTACGAGAAATTAAAAGATTTGGATCGTGAAGAACTGATTAAAAAGTTTGTTTCGATTGAATTCAATACTTTTTTAACGTACTATCAAAATGCACCAGATTTGAATGACAGTGAGCAAATGAGAGGTGTTGAAAGGAATTCTGATAGAGGAAACAAACGCAGAGACGATGAAAATATGACGCGTTTCTTTATCAATATCGGTAAAAAAGACAAATTAAATCCGGCCAGATTGATTGGATTGATCAATGATCAAAGAATCGCCAAAAATATTGAAATTGGACAAATTGAAATTTTAGACACTTTCTCGTTCTTTGAATTGGATAAAACCTACGAAAAAGAAACAATGAGCGCTTTTGAAGGAAGTGATGTTGATTTTGAAGGCAGAAGCGTGAATGTTGAAATAACCACCAAACAACGCACCGGTCAGGCAAGAAGTGGCGGAGGCGGAGGTTACCGTGGAGGAGACAGCAGCAGAGGCCCAAGAAAAAGAAGCGGGGACAGTGATAGAGGCAACGACAGAAAAAGATCTGGTGACGGTGACAGAAAACCTAAAACTGATTTTGGCGGATTCGGAAGAAAACGTCCGGGTGCTCCAGGAACAATAAGCAAAAGTACTTTTGGATCAGACCAGAATCCGAAAAGAAGAAAAAGAATATAATTAAAAAAAAGCCGCTTTTAGCGGCTTTTTTATTGAATTTTGGTAAATATAATAAAGATTTCTATTGAAATTGTTTTGCGATTTTCTCCGCTTTTCTTGATTCGGAATAATCGTAAAAACCTTCGCCCGATTTTATACCAAGTTTTCCGGCCTGAACCATATTCACCAAAAGCGGACAAGGCGCATATTTAGGATTTTTAAATCCGCTATACATCACGTTTAAAATAGACAAACACACATCCAGCCCAATAAAATCGGCCAATTGTAATGGTCCCATTGGATGCGCCATTCCCAATTTCATCACCGTATCAATTTCATAAACGCCGGCAACGCCATTGTACAACGTTTCTATGGCTTCATTTAACATCGGCATTAAAATTCGGTTGGCCACAAATCCGGGATAGTCGTTTACTTCCACAGGAATTTTTTGCAAGTTTTGCGAAAGTTCCATAATGGTTTTGGTCACCTCATCAGAAGTGTTGTAACCTCTAATGATTTCAACCAATTTCATAATCGGCACCGGATTCATAAAGTGCATTCCTATCACTTTTTCAGGTCGTTTTGTTACCGACGCAATTTTAGTGATTGAAATGGAAGAAGTGTTGGAAGCCAAAACGGCATTTTCTGGCGCTTCTTCATCAATTTGTTTGAAGATTTTTAATTTTAAATCCACATTTTCTGTGGCGGCTTCAACCACCAAATCCACATTTTTAACGCCTTCAGAAATTGAAGTGAAAATTGTGATATTGGCAAGTGTTTGCGTTTTAATTTCCGTAGGGATGGTTCCTTTATCCACCAAACGATCCAGATTTTTAACAATGGTAGCCAAGCCGCGATCTAAAGCTTCTTGTGAAATATCAATTAAATGTACGTTGTAATTATTTTGGGCGAAAATGTGGGCAATTCCATTTCCCATTGTTCCGGCGCCAATAACAGCTATATTTTTCATTTTAAATATTATTTGTTTATACAGATTTTAACTTGTCCAGCCAATGCGGGATGTGATTATATAATTAATTGTCCTTTTAAATAGGTAACGGCTTGTCCGCTCATTTCAACGCGGTCATTTAAATATTCGCATTTCAAATATCCGGTTCTTTTTGAGAGTTGGACAGCTTCTAAGTTGGTTTTATGGAGCTTTTTTGCCCAATACGGAATAAGCAAGGTATGCGCCGAACCTGTTACCGGATCTTCGTTTATGCCCAGTTTTGGCGCAAAAACTCGGGAAACAAAATCGACTTGATTACCTTTTGAAGTAACAATAGTTACGTTTGTTTCTATTTGAGCCAATAAATTGAATGCTGGTTTTAAATTTTTGATAACAGTTTCATTTTCCAATTCAACCAGCAATTTTCCTTTTCCTTTATAGCTTTTTAAAACAGGAACATTTAACCCTTGTTTTAAAAGTTCAGGTGTTTCAATTTCCTCAATTTCTTCTGAAGGAAAATTTAGGGTGTACCAATCTCTATTTTTTGTAACGGTTAGTTTGCCGCTTTTTGAATTAAAAGTGAGCTGATTTTCTTTGTAATTTAATTCAGTGAAGATAATATGTGCCGCAGCCAAAGTTGCGTGGCCGCACAAATCTACTTCGCAAGTGGGCGTAAACCATTTAATGTCGAATGAATTTCCGTTTTTTACGAAGAAAACCGTTTCTGATAAATTGTTTTCTTCTGCAATGGCCTGCATTAAATCTGCTGAAATCCATTTTTCAAGCGGACAAACAGCAGCGGGATTTCCTTTGAAAACCTTGTTGGTAAAAGCGTCAACCTGGTAAATATTCATACTAAAAATCGTTAATGATCATTTGTGCAACACGAAGCGCTTCTGTGCCTTGTTCCAACGTTACAATGGGTGTTGTGTTGTTATTGATGGCATCGGCAAAAGTTTCCAATTCATCTAAAATTGCGTTGTTGGCCGCGATTTTCGGATTTTCAAAATAGATTTGCTTTTTTAAACCTTCGGCATTTTGTAAAATCATATCGAAATCGCCCGGATTTTCAGGCGCATCTTTCATTCTGACTACTTCTGTTGCTTTTTCAAAGAAATCAACAGCAATATAGGCATCACGTTGAAAAAAGCGTGTTTTGCGCATATTTTTCAAAGAAATTCTGCTGGCGGTTAAATTGGCGACACAGCCGTTTTCAAATTCAATTCGAGCATTCGCAATATCTGGCGTATCACTCAAAATAGAAACGCCGCTGGCATTTACGCTTTTCACTTTTGATTTTACCACGCTCAAAACAATGTCGATGTCGTGAATCATTAAATCCAATACCACGGGAACATCGGTTCCTCTTGGATTGAATTCGGCCAAGCGATGCGTTTCAATAAACATCGGATTGTGAATGGCGTCTTTAACCGCGGTAAAAGCCGGATTAAAGCGCTCTACGTGCCCAACCTGCCCTTTTACATTGTGTTTTTTCAGAAGTTCAATAAGAATTTCAGCTTCTTCAACAGTTTTGGTGATTGGTTTTTCAATAAAAACGTGTTTTCCTTTTTCTATGGCTTCTTTAGCACAGTCGAAATGGGAAAGTGTTGGTGTTACAATGTCAACAACATCAACGGCATCAATTAATTCCTGAATTGAACCAAAAGATTTATAGCCAAATTCATTTTCAACGTTTTCTGCATTTTCCTTGAGAGGATCAAAAAAACCTGCCAATTCGTATTTATCTGATTGATTTATTAATTTTAAATGAATTTTGCCAAGATGTCCGGCACCTAAAACTCCTGCTTTCAGCATAATTAAACTTGTTTATTTTTATACAGGTAAAAGTAACAATCTTTAGGCATTTATTCCTATTTTAGGCCTTCAAATTTTAGGGAATAGTGAAGGATACGCAGAAACATAACGGACTTAGAAATCAGCTGGTAAAAGTAATTGAACAGAAAGGAATAACAGACAAAAATGTATTGATGGCGCTGGGAAATGTGCCGCGGCACTTGTTTTTGGATTCAAGTTTTGCCGATTTTGCCTATCAGGATAAAGCTTTTCCAATTGGATCCGACCAAACTATTTCCCAACCTTCTACGGTTGCTTTTCAAACGGAATTGCTTCAGGTTCGTGAGAATCATCAAATTTTGGAAATTGGCACAGGATCTGGATATCAAACGGCTGTTTTATTGGAAATGGGCGCCAAAGTATATACCATTGAACGTCAGCAGGAATTGTTTAAAAAAACAAAATTATTTTTACCGAAACTTGGCTACAAACCTAAAAAAGTAATTTTTGGTGATGGCTATAAAGGATTGCCGGATGATGCGCCTTTCGACGGAATTATTGTAACCGCCGGAGCGCCATTTGTGCCAAAAGCATTGTTAAGCCAATTAAAAATAGGAGGAAGGCTGGTGATTCCTATTGGTGATGCAGAACAAATTATGACCTTGTTTATTAGAACCAGCGAAAAAGATTTTGAAAAGCACGAACTGGGAAAATTTAAATTTGTGCCTATGTTGACGAAACGAAATTAGTTTTTCTTCTCAACAACCCTATACCAATATTGTGTTCTTCCCAACAATGCAAAACCCAAATAACCGCGCACTTTTAGTTTGTTAGGTTCTTCTAATGTGATATAACATTTGTACTCGCTTCCTGTTTTTGGATCGAGTATTTTTGCGCCATTCCATTCGTTTCCGTCCTTTTTTAAGCCATCTATAAGAATTAGTCCTTTAAGCGGTTTGTTTTTATTGGCGCCTTTGCAATTTTCACAAACCTTGTTTTCTTCGCTTTTTACCAATAATTTTACAATTTTAGCGTAAATCTTTCCTTCGGATTCGTAAATTTCAACAATTGATCTTTCTTTTCCTGTTTCATCATCAATGGTCTTCCATTTTCCTGTAATTGATTGTGAATGAGTAATAATTGAAAGAAATAAAGCAAAAAGGAACAGTGTTTTTTTCATTAGATAAAAATTAGAAAAGTTTGGCGTCGAATTGAAAATCCCATTTTCCCTGAACTTTTAAAACTTGTTCAATCACATCGCGAACACAGCCATTTCCTCCTTTTTTTTGCGAAATATATAGTGAAATTTGCTGAATTTCAGGAACTGCGTCTTTCGGACAGCAAGGCAAGCCAACAATTTTCATTACCTGATAATCGGGAATGTCATCACCCATATACAAAACTTCTTCCGGTTTAATGCCGTATAGTTCTGTGTAATCTCTAAACTGATCTGTTTTATGGTGCGTTCCTAGGTAAATATCCGTAATTCCCAATGCAATAAATCTTGCACGAACGCCTTCGTTTGTTCCGCCGGAAATAATGCAAACACGATATCCGGCCGTTAAAGCTGTTTTAAGCGCATATCCATCTTTAATATTCATTTCACGAAGCAATTCGCCAGTTTCAGTAACCCTTACATTTCCGTTCGTCAGTACACCATCAACATCAAAAATAAAGGTGGTGATTTGGGGCATTATTTCTTTATAACTTTTCTCCATAAGTATTGTAAATAGATTTTGTGAGCAATGTATAAATTTCTTGCTGATTTTTAGTGAGCATTGCCGTATGTTTTTCAATGGTTTTGGTGTCGTGTCGCTTCGCGGGTCCGGTTTGCGCTTCAAGCGGCGGCAAAGTAGTTATTTTATTTGCCGTTTCCAATATTAAAGGAAGCAATATTTCAAAAGGAACCTTATTTTGCTCACAAATCTCATGGCCGATGTGGTACAAATGATTCACAAAATTATTCACAAACACGGCAGCCAAATGCAAACTTTTGCGCTGATTGGAATTTATGCGGTAACAATTTTTTGACATCGATTTTGCCAAAGATTCCAATAGGTGTAAATCCGCATCAGTTTCAGCTTCAATACAGATTGGAACGGTTGAAAAATCTATTTTTCTTTCTTTGGAAAAGGTTTGCAATATATAAAAAACACCTTTTTTTGAAGTTGATTTAAGCTCGTCCATTGCCATACTTCCCGAAGTATGCACCACCAATTTGTTTTTTAAATTTAAGGCTGATGAAATCTCAGAAATAACGTTATCTGAAACTGCAAGAATGTAAATATCGGCATCTTTTAATTCCGACAGATTATTTGTGATTGAAGTATTTTTTTTAAAGCAGCTAATTTTTTCCAGACTTCTATTGTAAACCTGAACAACATTTACAGCATCGTTTTGCAACAATGCATTTGTTAAATGAAAGGCCACGTTTCCGCCACCAAGGATTACAATTTTAATCATAGTGCGAAGGTAAATTTTTAAAGTTAAAAGTTAAAAGTTAAATATTAAAAGTTATAAGGTTAAATGTTAAAGGTTAAAAAAACCAATAACTAATAACCTTTAACTTTTTAATTAAAAACTTACTTTATCGCAGCTTGTGCGGCGGCAACTCTTGCGATTGGGACTCTAAATGGCGAGCAGCTAACATAATCCAAACCTGTGTTGTGGCAAAATGCAATAGAACTTGGCTCGCCGCCGTGTTCGCCGCAAATACCGACTTTTAAATTTGGTTTTGTGCTTCTGCCTTTTTCTGTTCCCATTTTAACCAATTGTCCAACGCCTTCCTGGTCTAATACGTCGAAAGGATCGACGGCTAAAATTCCTTTCTGCAGGTATATCGGCAAAAATTTTCCGGAATCGTCGCGGGAATAGCCAAAAGTCATTTGGGTTAAATCGTTGGTGCCAAAAGAGAAAAATTCGGCACGTTGCGCAATTAAATCGGCTGTTAAAGCGGCACGTGGGATTTCAATCATCGTGCCAACCAAATATGGAATGGTGTCATTTCTTTCCTCAAAAACTTTGTTAACGGTGGCCCTGATGATTTCTTCCTGCGCAATATATTCTTTTAACGTTCCAATTAAAGGAACCATAATTTCAGGCACGGCATTGATTCCTTTGGCTTTTAAATTTAAGGCAGCTTCAATAATTGCCCTGGTTTGCATTTCGGTAATTTCTGGATAGGTATTTCCCAATCGGCAACCTCTATGTCCCAACATCGGATTGAATTCTGCCAATTCCGCCACTTTATTTTGTATGAAACTTAAAGAAACCTTCATTTCTAGTGCCAATTCTTTTTGTTGCGACAATTCGTGAGGAACAAACTCGTGTAATGGCGGATCTAACAAACGGATTGTTACCGGAAATCCTTTCATCGCTTCAAATATTCCTTCAAAATCGCTGCGTTGCATTGGGAGCAGTTTTATCAAAGCTGCTTTTCTTCCTTCCACATTTTCCGCTAAAATCATTTCGCGCATCGCTTTAATACGATCTTCATGAAAAAACATATGTTCTGTCCTGGTGAGCCCAATTCCCTGAGCACCAAAATTACGGGCAATTTTTGCATCATTTGGCGTATCGGCATTTGTTCTTACTTTCATAGTCGCAAATTTATCGGCCAACAACATAATTTCGGCAAATTCGCCACAAAATTCAGGTTCAACAGTTGCCAAATTTCCTTCATAAATATTACCTACAGAACCGTTTAATGAAATCCAGTCGCCTTCATGGTATACTTTTCCATTAATGCCCATTGTGCGGGTTTTATAATCAATTTTTAAAGCGCCAACTCCGGATATGCAGCATTTTCCCATTCCGCGTGCAACAACAGCCGCATGGGAAGTCATACCGCCACGCGCCGTTAAAATTCCGTTGGCGATATTCATGCCTTCCAAATCTTCTGGTGAAGTTTCAATTCGTGCCAAAATCGAATTTTTATATTTAGGGGCTTCGTCTGCAAAGAAAACCAACTGACCACTGGCGGCACCTGGAGAAGCAGGCAATCCTTGCGCAATTACGCTGGCTTTTTTCAATGCTTTTGGATCAAAAACGGGATGTAACAATTCATCCAGTTTATTTGGTTCTATGCGTAAAATCGCTTCTTTTTCGGTAATTAAATCTTCTTTTAATAAGTCCATCGCAATTTTCACCATAGCAGCGCCTGTGCGTTTTCCGTTTCTGGTTTGAAGCATCCAAAGTTTACCTTCCTGAATGGTAAACTCCATATCTTGCATATCTTTGTAATGTTCTTCAAGTTTTTGCTGATATTCATTTAGTTCCGCATAAATTTCAGGCATTAATTCTTCTAAAGAAGGATAATTTTCAGCCCTGTCAGCTTCTTCAACCCTGGCCAATTTTGCCCAACGCATAGAACCTAATTTGGTGATTTGTTGTGGCGTTCTTGCGCCAGAAACAACATCTTCACCTTGTGCATTAATTAAATATTCGCCATTGAACTGGTCTTCTCCCGTTGCGGCATCACGCGTAAAACAAACGCCCGTGCCCGACTGGTTTTCCATATTTCCATAAACCATCGCTTGTACGCTTACGGCTGTTCCCCAATCATCTGGATAGCCGTGCATTTTTCTGTAATAAACAGCCCTGTTGCCATTCCAGCTATTGAAAACTGCAATCACAGCGCCCCAAAGCTGGTCCCAAGGATTTGTAGGAAAATCGTGGCCTGTTCGTTTTTTTACGGCATCTTTAAATGCTTTTACTAGGATTTTTAAATCCTGAACCGTAAATTCAGTATCCAATTGAATGCCTCTTTTTTCTTTTAAATCCTCCATAATTTCTTCAAAAGGATCTATATCTTCTTTCGATTCAGGTTTCATACCCAACACAACATCTCCATACATTTGAATAAAACGACGGTAAGAATCCCAGGCAAAACGTTCATTGTTAGATTTTTTCGCAATGCCAATAACAGCGTCATCATTTAAGCCTAAATTTAAAACGGTGTCCATCATTCCAGGCATAGAGGCTCTTGCGCCTGATCGCACAGAAACCAATAAAGGGTTTTCTTTATCGCCAAATTTAGCGCCCATTATTTTTTCAATATTTTCTATGGATTCTTCAACTTCTGAAACAATCATATTGATTACGGCTTCTTTTCCCAGCAGATTATATTCCGTACAAACTTCTGTAGTAATGGTAAAGCCAGGAGGAACAGGAATTCCAATTAAACTCATTTCTGCAAGGTTGGCTCCTTTTCCGCCCAGCAGATTTTTCATTTTAGTATTTCCGTCGGCAGTTTTGTTTCCAAATTTAAATACCCTTTTTTTAACCATTTCAAGCGATTCCATAGTACGTTTGTTTATATTAATAATCAGTTTTTTCAATGATGTTTACACAAAATTAAATGCTAAAGTTTTTATTTTAAATGATTTATATCATTTTACTTTATGAGGCATTAGATTTTGTTTCAGTTACAAAGTGAACCAATACTTAATAAATCGCTTTTAATTAAAACAACGTTTTATGAAGTAATAAAAGAATGCGGTGCATTTTATATATTTTTCAAATTTATTTGGCCCTATAATTGGTTTTACGAGTCCCTAAATTTGCTTTGCGAAAATTACAATAAAATTTGTAAAATATCAATAATAATTCATCAAATTGTTTTTAAAATTATTAAAAATTAACATATTTTCTATTTTATGTTAAAAAAATGAATATTCAATTAATTTAAAAAGGCTTTAATTGTTTGTTTTTTTTGAAAAAATGAATAAGGTCAATGCCAATTATTATTGAAGAAAACGACAGTAAAAAAAATAATATTTTGAATCGAAATACTTGCTATATTAGGGCTGTGAAAAATTTGATTAGAATCTCAGGAATTGCATTATTAACCAAGCGGTGATATATTCATAAATAATTTGTATATTTGTCCTATGG
>JAVVEF010000097.1:0-10641 GCA_032251275.1 Lutibacter sp. | reverse complement strand
GTCAAATTCTGTTGATATAATTTAGGCATTGATATTTAGAAAAACTTATAACTTATAACTTGAATTTTCAACTAAAAAACAAACCAACCTCCCTTTCCTTTGGAAAAGCCTGTCCCGTTTTTAGAACGGGAGGCTGGGGATAGGAACCCCTACTTAAAAGCAGAAATCCCCGTAATATCCATTCCTGTAATCAACAAATGAATATCGTGTGTTCCTTCATAAGTAATCACACTTTCTAAATTCATCATATGACGCATAATGGAATATTCGCCGGTAATTCCCATAGCGCCCAGTATTTGACGGGCTTCACGCGCAATATGGATCGCCATATCAACATTGTTTCTTTTCGCCATGGATATTTGGGCGGTTGTTGCCCTGTTTTCATTTTTTAAAACGCCCAAACGCCAGGTCAATAATTGTGCTTTGGTGATTTCAGTAATCATTTCAGCCAATTTTTTTTGCTGTAATTGCGTTCCGGCAATCGGCTTGTCAAACTGAATGCGTTGTTTGGCATAACGCAAAGCGGTATCGTAACAATCCATGGCAGCACCAATCGCGCCCCAGGCGATGCCGTAACGTGCCGAATCCAGACAGCCAAGTGGCGCACCCAAGCCGTCTTTGTTTGGCAAAATATTTTCTTTTGGAATTTTTACATTGTCGAAAATCAATTCTCCGGTTGCAGAAGCGCGTAACGACCATTTGTTATGCGTTTCTGGTGTTGAAAATCCGGCCATGCCGCGTTCCACAAGCACGCCTTTAATTCTTCCTTCTTCATTTTTGGCCCATACTACCGCAACATCGGCAAAAGGGGCATTTGAAATCCACATTTTGGCGCCGTTAAGCAAATAATAATCGCCAATATCTTTAATATTGGTGGTCATTCCGCCTGGATTGGAACCGTGATCGGGCTCTGTCAATCCAAAGCAACCTAAAAGTTCACCGCTTGCCAGTTTTGGCAAATATTTTTGTCGTTGCGCTTCGTTGCCGTATTTCCAGATAGGATACATCACCAAAGAAGATTGCACGGAAGCCGTTGAACGAACGCCGGAATCACCGCGTTCTATCTCTTGCATAATCAATCCGTAGGAAATTTGATCCAATCCGGCACCACCGTATTCTTCAGGAATATAAGGTCCGAAAGCTCCTATTTCAGCCAAACCGGAAATGATGGATTTTGGAAATTTCGCCTGTTGTGCGGCCTCTTCAATAATGGGGGAAACTTCTCTTTTCACCCATTCTCTTGCGGCATTTCGAATTAAAATGTGCTCTTCCGATAGCAATTCATCCAATTGATAATAATCAGGAGACTGAAATAAATCTTGCGACATTGGTTTTTATTTTTTGTTTTCACAAATTTAACTAATTAAAGTCTTTTGGAATTTGATTTTTCAAAATCTTTTATTCCTTACATTTGTCTTGATGAAATTCACCTTAGGAAAAGACGAAAAATTAAAAAGCCGCAAATTAATTGAACACCTGTTTGCGGAAGGAAAACGTGTAAAATCATTTCCTTTACAGTTGATTTATCTACAAATCAGCCACGATTCGGAGTTTCCCATAAAAGTCGGATTTTCAGTGCCAAAACGGGTGGTGAAATTGGCGGTTGACCGAAACAGGATTAAAAGGATGATGCGCGAAGTGTACCGAAAAAACAAATATTTAATTTCCGAAAACATAAAAGAACCCTATATTTTTATGTTTATTTATACCGCTAAAGAGGAACCAAAATATGCCGATTTGGAGGAAATATTTAAAAAAGTGTTCGTTAAGTTTTTAAGTAAAATTGAAGAAGATGAACAAAATTAAAAAATGGATCATAGGTGTTTTTGTTGGTTTGACACTTTTGGTGACCACCGCATTTCAATCCGATTTTTTTGAAATCGCCAAGCAAATTGACATTTACACCACTTTGTTTAAGGAGCTCAATATGTATTATATTGATGAAGTGAATCCGGCAAAATTGTCGAATAAAGCCATCAGCTCCATGCTCGAAAGTCTGGATCCTTACACCCGTTACTACGATGAGCAAGGCGTTGAAGATGCCCGAATTGCAGCCACCGGTGAATATGGCGGAATTGGCGTTGTGACCCGCTATAAAAACAACAATTTAACCATTCGCGAACTGCTCAAAAATTCGCCTGCGGAAAAAGCAGGAATCAAACCGGGCGACAAAATTTTAAAAATTAACGATATTGAAGTCAGGGATTTTGATGAAACCGGCGTTGCCGCATTGCTAAATGGCTTGCCAAACACCAAAGTGAACCTTCAAATTGAACGTCAGAACAAAAAAATAGCGCTGTCTGTAGTTCGGGAAAAAATTACGGTAAATCCGGTTCCGCATTATACCATGCTGGCCAATGATGTTGGCTACATTTCCTTCACCACTTTCAACGAAAAAGCTTCATCCGAAGTTAAAAAAGCTTTTTTGGACTTGAAAGAACAGGGAATGAAAAAACTGATTATTGATGTACGAGGAAATCCGGGCGGATTGCTGAATGAAGCGGTTTCTATTGCCAATTTTTTTATTCCGAAGGACAAAATCGTAGTGACCACAAAAGCGAAAATTGAAAAATGGAGCGACACTTTTAAAACATTGCAAGTGCCAATGGATTTAGAAATTCCCATCGCCATTTTAATCAACAACCGTTCTGCTTCGGCTTCGGAAATTTTGGCGGGATCGTTGCAGGATTATGATCGGGCAGTTATTATTGGCGAACGCTCTTTTGGCAAAGGGCTGGTGCAGCGCTATTTACCGCTGTCATACGGTACCCAAATGAAAATTACCATTTCCAAATATTACACGCCAAGTGGCCGCTGCATTCAGGAATTGGATTATACCAATACCGATGACAAAGGCAATGTTCCTAAATTCACCAAAAGCACAGAAACCTACAAAACCGAAAAAGGAAGAATCGTTTATGGCGGTGGCGGTATTTTGCCCGATGTTGAAATTGAAAAACCAACAACCACAAAAACTACCGAAACCCTGTTGAATTCCGACGCGTTTTTTAATTTCGCCACACAGTATTTTTACGAAAACCCTACAATTGCCGAACCTTCAAAATTTAAATTGATGGATTCAGATTACACTTCTCTTAAAAATTATTTAAGTAAAAATCAGGCTGCTTTTGAAACAAAAACAGAAGGTGAATTTAAAAAAGCATCGGAAACAGCTTCCGCAGAAAATTTAAACGGAGATATATCAAAAGGTTATTCTGAAATTTTGGCATCAATTCAAGCTGAAAAAATGAAGGAATTGGATAAAAATAAAGAGGAAATCATCAACAATTTATCCGAAGAAATCATCAAACGGTATTATTATACCGAAGGCGTTTATCAGCAAAAAGCAATCTTCGACGAGGTGATTTTAAAAGCAGTTTCTATATTGAACAATGAGACAGCATATCATAAAATAATTGGGCAAACGGGTAAATAGCAATTAGAAAAAAGAGCAGAGAATCGAGAAAATAGACTAAAAAATTAATGGACAGTAAACAGTTTCAGTCAGCAGTAAAATATCTTAACGAATCAACGGTTACACGATTCAACAGTTACTAAAACACCAATAATCCGTCTCCCTGAGCGTGTTTGCTGAGCTTAGCATAAGTACAGCCGAAAGGCAAAATACCAATATACAAATCAACGATTACACGACTCAACAAATAAACAATTAAACGAATAAATAGTATCTTTACACATCAAAACCAAACAGATGAAAAATTCAAGAATAAAAGAAAGAACGCGCGCACAGGAATCATCAGGTGCCATTGAGCGTTTATATATTTCCATGCGCCACATATTTACACGGGGATTTTACAAACCAATGGGGATCTCAGGAGAAACTTTAAGGGAAGCATTGTTATTGCTTCGGCCTGAAATTTATGGCACTATCGGCGATGAAAAAGTGGAGTTAAATGGATTAATCTATGTGATTGAAAGGCTTCCAATCGGCATTGAAGAATGCCGGTTTATCAATTTAACTTCCGAAGAAGGCTTTGGGAAATCGCATTTTAAAGCCATTGTTCCGCCAAAAAGAAAAAGAAATTGTTATCGCATAGATAAAGATCAAATGAATATTGAGGTGACCCGCGGAAGATCGGAAATCTATGATGTTTTAACGCATTTAACTTTTCTATTCATTGAATCCCATAAAATAGCCAACAAAGTGTTGATTAGTGAAGGAAACGAAACCAATAGGGAATGGAAAAAATTGGAAGAGGTTGTGCTGAATAACATAAAACTGTCAAGAGACGAGCGCGACATTATGTTGGCGCATTTGGCAAGCATTTTAGGACGAACTTTTGAAGAAACCCAATTGGTTCACGGCATTTTGGAAGAAAAAAACAATCCAGACCGGTTTTTTCAAATTATTTTTTGGCTGGGATATTTGGCCATCAATGAAAAAGTGCACGACTTAAAAAGAACCATCACTTTTAGCCCTGTTTTAAGAGAACGTATTGGACATCACATTTATGGTGAAATTTGGGCAAATAACATTAAAGAAATATTATTGGGAAAAAACCTGATGGAACGTCCAATCCATATTATCAGTGCCAATATGCACAGCGTGATGAATTCCATTTATGCGCCGGTGGTGTTGCCAAAACAAATAAAAGACGATGATAATATTAGTCTGTTTGAATTGTTAAGCGACCCTGAAAATGAAGATTTACGCACGCAAGTGGAACTTTACGCATCAAAAAACGGACTCATTCAAATAAAAGACACTTCAGGGACTTATATTGATGTTCAAATTATTGATACAGAGAAAATAGCTCTCAGCAAAACAAATTATCAGTTTGAAAACACCTTGGCTACTATGGAAAAACCGGTGTTGATTGTGATGGATTATGCTTTTGGCGAACAGGCTTATGAAACAATGGATGAGTTATTGAAACCTTATATGGATGAAAATGGCAAAAACCACCACTTAAATGTGGAATCGGTTTCAATTATGGGGAAAGCAGGAATTTTAGAGGGCGGAAAAGGCGATATTATGATTCCTTCCTCGCATATTTTTGAAGGCACGGCCGACAATTATCCTTTTAAAAACCAGCTTAAAAAGAAAATGTTTGAAGGCTGTGGCGTTGATGTTTACACCGGCGCAATGGTGACGGTTTTGGGAACATCACTTCAAAATAAGGATATTTTGAAATTCTTTTACAATTCGACCTGGAAAGTGACCGGACTTGAAATGGAAGGGGCGCATTACCAAAAAGCCATTCAGGCGGCTTCAAAAATTAGGGGAAATATTTCTGAAAATGTGAAGGTTCGCTATGCGTATTACGCATCGGACAATCCGCTGGAAACGGGAAGTACCTTGGCTTCCGGAGGCTTAGGAACCACAGGCGTTCGTCCAACTTATGTCATCACACAAAAAATATTGGAACAAATATTTTAAGGTTTTTCAGCAAAAAAAGAGATAAAATAAGTTAAAAAATATGAATGTATTAATTTTAGGTTCGGGAGGAAGAGAACATGCAATTGCTTGGAAAATAGCGCAAAGTGATTTATTAACGCAATTATTTATCGCACCTGGAAATGAAGGAACCGATTATTTGGGCGTCAATATAAAAATACAGCCAACCGATTTTGAATCGGTAAAAGAGGTGGTTTTGGAACATGAAATTGAATTGGTGGTTGTGGGGCCGGAAGATCCTTTGGTAAAAGGTATCCACGATTTCTTCTTAAATGATCCCGAATTGAAAAATGTTGCGGTGATTGGTCCGCAAAAGTTGGCAGCGCAATTGGAAGGAAGCAAGGAGTTTGCCAAAGAATTTATGGTGCGTCACCAAATACCAACGGCAGCCTATAAAAGTTTCACAAAAAATAATTTGGAAGAAGGTTTTCAGTTTTTGGAAACTTTGAATCCGCCTTATGTTTTAAAAGCCGACGGATTGGCGCAGGGAAAAGGCGTGTTAATTTTGAGCGATTTACAGGAAGCAAAGGATGAATTAAATGAAATGCTGGCAAATGAAAAGTTTGGCATGGCAAGCAGCAAAGTGGTGATTGAAGAATTTTTGGACGGTATCGAATTGAGCTGTTTTGTATTGACCGACGGAAAAAGTTACGTGAATTTTCCGAACGCGAAGGATTACAAACGCATTGGTGAAGGTGATAAAGGATTGAATACTGGCGGCATGGGCGCAGTTTCTCCGGTGCCTTTTGCAGATGAAGCCTTTATGAAAAAAATTGAGGAGCAAGTGATAAAACCAACAGTGGATGGCTTGCAAAAAGACAACATTCCGTACAAAGGTTTTATTTTCTTCGGAATCATTAAAGTGGGCAACGAGCCAAAAGTAATTGAATACAATTGCCGAATGGGCGATCCCGAAAGTGAAGTGGTCATTCCAAGAATAAAAAGCGATTTTTTGGAATTGCTGATCGCTGCCGGAAAAAATGAACTGCACACCAAAACCATTGAATTTGTGAATGAAAGCGCTTGCACCGTGATGCTGGTTTCTGGCGGTTATCCGGAAAGCTACGAAAAGGGAAAAGTGATTTATGGATTGGATAAGGTAGAAGGTTCTATTGCATTTCACGCGGGTACCACCAATAAAAACAATGAAGTGGTTACCAACGGCGGACGTGTTTTGGCGATGACTTCTTTTGGAAGCGATTTTAAAGAAGCGCTAAAAAAATCATATCAAAATATTGATAAAATTTATTTTGACAAGATGAATTTCAGAAAAGATATTGGATTTGACCTCTAAAAAAAAATTCTTGTTGCGCCCTTAAATTGGGGATTGGGACACGCCACGCGCTGTATTCCCATTATTAACGCATTGTTAAAAGCCAACTACGAACCTGTTTTGGCAAGTGATGGCGATGCCTTGCTGTTGCTTCAAAAAGAATTTCCTTTGTTGAAAAGTGTTGAATTGCCTTCTTATAATATTCGGTATCCAAAAAAAGGAAAAAACCTGAAACTTAAACTGCTGTTGCAAATTCCTTACATTATTTCAGCAATCAAAAAGGAACGGAAAAAAATTTCTCAACTGATTGATAAAGAGAACTTTGCCGGAATTATTTCCGACAACCGGTTCGGGGTTTACAGCAAAAAAGTGCCTTCGGTGTATGTTACGCACCAATTAAAGGTGTTGTCGGGAAAAACCACTTTCATCACCTCAACAATTCATCAGAAATTTATCAGAAAATTTGACGAATGCTGGGTGCCGGATGTGGTAGGAAGTCCAAATTTTTCTGGCGCATTGGGTCATTTGAAAAAGCATCATTTCAACCTAAAATACTTGGGAGTATTAAGCCGGTTTCAGTCAAGACAGCTCAAAATAAAATACGATTTATTGCTGTTGCTTTCCGGTCCGGAGCCGCAAAGAACCTTGCTTGAAAATCGATTATTGAACGAATTACAGCATTTTAACGGCAAAATATTGATGGTGAGGGGCGTTTTAAACAATGCTTCAGAAATTAAGGCGCCAAACAATTTCAACATTGTTAATTATTTATTGGCCAATGAGCTGGAAGAAGCGATAAACCAAAGCAAATTGGTTGTTGCGCGTTCGGGCTATTCAACCATTATGGATTTGACGGCATCGGGTAAAATGGCTTTTTTTATTCCCACCCCCGGACAATTTGAGCAGGAATATTTGGCAAAAAGATTACAGGAAAACGCAATTGCGCCTTATGCAAAACAGGATGAATTTGCAGCAGCGAAATTAGGTGATTTAAGCAATTTTTCGGGATTTACAAAAGAAGCTTCAACAGTCGATTTAGAGTTGCTCAAACTTTTCGAGGGTAAATGAAAACGTGGAGCCTTTTTTAAATTCACTCTCTGCAAAAATTGCTTCGTCATGCGCTTCAATAATGTGTTTTACAATGGCCAACCCCAAACCAGATCCGCCTTGCTCTCTTGACCTGCTGGAATCTATCCTGTAAAAACGCTCAAAAATTCTTGGCAGGTGTTTGGCTTCAATGCCTTCGCCATCGTCCTTCACTTTAACAAGCAGCTTGTCTTTTCTAAGCGGTTCAATGCTTACTGTAGTTGTTCCGTCAATTTTACCGTATTTAATGGAGTTTACCAACAGATTTGTGAGCACCTGTTCAATCCGTTCCTCATCGCCAATGGCCATCACCGGGAATCGGTATTTTTTATTGAAAGTAAGGGTGATATTTCTTTTTTTTGCTTTCATTTCCAGCAATTCAAACACATTTTGAGCCATTGAAACCACATCAAAAGGTTCTTTGTTCAAATGTAAATCCGCCGATTCCAGTTTTGAAATCAAGTCCAGATCTTTTACGATTGCAATAAGCCGTTCAACACCTTTATTGGCTCTTTTTATGTATTTTTTGCTAAGTTTCTTATCGCTGATGGCACCGCCTTCTAAGGTCAGTAAATAACCCTGAACCGTGAACAGCGGTGTTTTTAATTCGTGTGAAATATTTCCCAAAAACTCTCTTCGGTAATCTTCCCTTAAATTTAAATTTTTAATTTGAAGTTGCTTGTTTTTTGCAAAAGTCTGCACATCCCTTGAAAGTGTGTCAATATCAGTGGTAATAGGCGTTTTGTTAAAATCGGAAGTGTCTAAAATAGAAACGCTGTCGTATATTTTTTTGATGCGCTTAAAAATAAATTTTTCCAAGCGAAACTGGGTTATAATAAAGGTAGAGGTAAAAACAACAGCGAAATAAAGCAGGATATAACCAAAATTAAGCGCCATGTTTAAAAAAAAATAAGCCAGTAAAACCAAGGCAATAGCCGTAAAAACAGTGATGTAAACCGATGACCAAAAAGCAAAATAATATGTTTTTTTAATCTTCATCAATCACAAATTTGTACCCGACACCTTTGATGGTTTTAAAATTATCATCGCCCAATTTTTCGCGCAATTTTCTGATATGAACATCAATGGTTCTTCCGCCCACAACCACTTCATTTCCCCAAACCTGGTTCAAAATATCATCTCGTTTAAATACCTTTCCCGGTTTTGATGCCAAGAGGGCAAACAGTTCAAATTCTTTTCTGGGAAGCGACATTTTTTCGCCGTTTTTAATGATTACATATTCTTCCCTGTCAATAATAAAATCACCTATTTTAACTTTTTCTGTATCGGTATTGCTGACATCATCAACCCTTCGTAAAAGCGCTTTTATTTTGCTGATCAGCACTTTGGGTTTTATGGGTTTGGTGATATAATCATCTGCGCCAACATCAAAACCGGCCATTTGCGAATAATCTTCACTGCGTGCCGTAAAAAAAGTGATCAGCACATTTTCCAAACCTTTGGTTGCCCTAATTTTTTCACAGGCTTCAATGCCGTCCATTTCGGGCATCATAATGTCTAAAATAATTAAATGAGGCTCGTGCTTTTTTGCGCTTTCAACGGCTTCAATGCCGTTTTTGGCTGTATAAATTTTATAGCCTTCATTTTTCAGGTTGTAACCAACAATCTCTAAAATATCCGGTTCATCATCAACCAACAGTATTTTAATATCAGAATTTTTCATACTTGGTGCTATTTTAAATCATAAAAGCAGTCAAAAGTAGTCATAATTTATTTTTACAGTGCAAAAGATAACCATAATTTAAAATTATAACATTAAGATAACATAAACCTTACAATAGCTTAATTTAAAAAAAAGTACTTAAAGTACCTTGAGTTTAGAGTGCCTTGAGTTGTTTTTATTATCGGGGCACTTTAAAATTTTTAACTTTAGGCACTTTAGCTCACTTTAAGTACTTTAGGTACTTATTAATACAATTTAATCAGTATATTTATCTCAAAAAATGGCAATGAACACAAAACTTAATTTCGAAAACATCCTATTTTTAGATATTGAAACCGTTCCTGAGGTCGCAGATTTTTATGAATTATCTGAAGAAAAACAGGAACTTTTTGCGCAAAAAACGGCTTACCAGCGCAAAGAAGAAGTTACTTCCGAGGATTTTTATGAACGTGCCGGAATTTGGGCAGAATTTGGTAAAATCGTTTGTATTTCCGTCGGGTATTTTGTCAATTTTAATTCAAAAAACAGAACGTTTCGCGTCACCTCTTTTTTTGGCGATGATGAAAAGGTTATTTTGAAAGGATTCAAAAAGTTGCTGGAAGGCCATTTTAACAAGTCTGAACACGTATTATGCGCACATAATGGCAAAGAATTTGATTTCCCATACATTGCCCGCAGAATGATCATCAACCAAATAGCCTTGCCGGAAAAACTGAATTTATTCGGGAAAAAACCTTGGGAAATAGCGCATTTGGACACTTTGGAAATGTGGAAATTTGGCGATTACAAACACTATACTTCCCTAAAATTACTGACCTTAATTTTGAATATTCCTTCGCCGAAAGACGACATTAGCGGAAGCGAAGTTTGCGGCGTTTATTACAAAGAAAAGGACGTTGCCCGAATTGCGATCTATTGCGAAAAAGACACCATCGCCGTCGCCCAATTGCTGTTGCGATTCAACAATGAACCGTTGATTGATGAACTGAACATTGTTCATGTGTAGGTGATATGTTTAATCGTTGATTTGTTTAATCGTTTAATTCAAAATTTAGAATTCATCATTCAAAATTGTTTCATCGCCTAATTAATAAACGGAATTAATCTTCTTTAAATTAATCTTCTTTAACTAAACTACTCTGCACTGAAAGTGCAGAGGTTTGTTTTACTGGGGACTGA
>JAVVEF010000096.1:0-10641 GCA_032251275.1 Lutibacter sp. | reverse complement strand
TAATTAAGCTTGTATCTATGATATTTAACAGAAATTTTTTTTTCGATTGATTTAAAAAATGAATTAGATGCGCATTTCCAAAAAGTGATATAAATATCGACTTTGGGTGTAACAATTTCGACTTTTGACAGACTATTAACAGATATCATATAACATATTCAATTAACTTTTATAAATTAAAAAAAATGAAAAAAATTATTTTATCCAATTGTGGGCATTATGCTAATTCCTTCAAGCGTAAAAGCCGATGAAGGGATGTGGTTTTTAATGTTCATTGAGCGTTTAAACCACCGCGATATGCAAAAAATGGGTTTGCAATTGACAGCTGAAGAAATCTACAGTATTAATAACCATAGTTTGAAAGACGCTGTCGTTCAGTTCAACGGAGGTTGTACTGCTGAAGTGATCTCAAAAGACGGATTGGTATTAACCAATCACCACTGCGGATATAATACAATTGCCAAGCTGTCTACCTCAGAAAATAACCTTTTGAAGAATGGTTTTTGGGCACAAAACAAAAAAGAAGAAATTAAACCTTCCAGTCTTTACGTTCGTTTCTTTGTCCGTATGGATGATGTTTCAAAACGTATTTTATCAAAAGTAAACGATAAAATGACGGAAGCAGAAAGAGAAAAAGCAGTAAATCAAGAAATTGCTTTAATCGAAAAAGAAAATAATGAAGGCGGAAAATATACCGTTTCTGTACGTCCTTTTTTCCAAGGAAATGAATATTACTATTTTGTATATCAGGATTATAAAGACGTTCGTTTTGTAGGTGCACCGCCCGAAAGTTTAGGGAAATTTGGCGGCGATACAGACAACCGGGAATGGCCACGTCATACCGCCGATTTCTCTATGTTCAGAATTTATGCAGATGCTGATGGAAACCCGGCAAATTATTCTCAAAACAATGTGCCATTGCAGCCAAAACACCATTTGCCAGTTAGTTTAGGTGGCGTGAAAGAAGGAGATTTTGCGATGATTTTAGGTTATCCCGGAAGAACTAACCGTTGGATGCCAGCGGGCGGCATTGAGCAAAACGTGAAGTTCGCCTATCCTGCTTGGGTTGAAGGCGCCAAAACAGGAATGGATCAAATGAAAAAATACATGAATCAAAGCGATGATTTAAACCTTATGTATGCTTCTGCATTTGCAAGAACCGCAAATTATTGGAAAAATCGCCAGGGAATGATTGATGCCTTAACCAAATTCGAAACGGCAAAATCAAAAGCCGGTAAAGAAAAAAGGTTTAATAAATGGGCCAATAAAAAAGAAAATAAAGCAAAATACGGAAAAGTAATAAGCAATATTAATAAATACTATGCTTTAACAAACGAAAAAACCCGGCACGATAATTACTTGCAACAATTGTTCAGAACTTCTGCTTTTGGAACCATAAGCAGATCTTTGGGGAGACAATTGGATAATTACGTAAAGGCTGATGCTTCAAAACGTGCTGAAATGGCTCCAATAATTACCCAAATGGCTGATGGTATTTTCAAAAAACTTTACCTTCAGGTCGAAAAAGATATTTTAACTGCGTAATTGAAATTGTATGCAACAAAATCTAAAGGATATGCGATTGCGCCGTCAGTAGAAAAAATTGGTGCAGAAAATAACTACGATTACACTAAATATGTTAATGCCGCTTTAGATTTAAGTTTGCTAACCTCAAAAGAACGCGTAATTGCCTTTTTAGAATTACCAAGTGAAGCGATGCTGGAAAATGATCCGTTGTATGTGTTATCCAATGATATGGTGTCTCATTTCATAGCAAAATCAGATGAAATAGTAAAAGCTGAAAATGATTTTGGAGCCTCTTTCCGTTTGTTGGTGGAAGGTTTGCGTGAATCAAAAATTGGAACTATCAAATATCCGGATGCGAACTCTACTTTGCGTTTAACCTACGGAAAAGTTCGATCGTTACCTGCCGATAAGCGTAACGATGCAAAAATCAACAACTATACAACTATGGACGGTATGGTTAAAAAATATGTAAAAGGAGATCAGGAATTCGATTTGCCAACGCGTTTAATCGATATGAATACAGTGCGGAACTATGGCCGTTTTGTAGACCAAGACGGTTCTATGCACGTTAATTTTTTGACTGATAATGATATTACAGGCGGTAACTCAGGTTCGCCGGTATTAAACGGAAAAGGAGAATTAATTGGATTGGCTTTTGACGGTAATATTGAAGCTATGGCTGGTGATGTCATCTTCGATCCTGCTTTGCAAAGAACAATCAATGTTGATATTCGTTATGTGCTATGGGTCATTGAGAATTTCTCTGGCGCCAAACATATTGTAGACGAAATGACTTTGGTGAACTAGTTTATTTATCAGTTCTTAATTTAAAAAACCGTTCCGAAAGGAGCGGTTTTTTTTGATTTAATTTTACTATTACAGATGAATGAAGACAAATTAGAAAGTATTTCAACGAAGCGCATAAAGTCATAGCCTCACTCAAAACATAATTTTCCCTGTAATAATTGCGCTTATGGTTTGAGAAAAAAGAGCGCAAAAAACAGTTTTATATCGGAACTAAAAAAGAACAAAATTTTCAATCCGAGAATTGCGCCAAGCCATTTAGCAACAAATCAATAGTTTGATTTCCTGTTAATTCAGCAAGTTTTAGTTCCTCCTTATAAATTAAAATATCATATTTTTATTATCAAAAAGCTTGAGCGAGTCATTGCTCGCTCAAGCTTTTGATTTATTTTAATAAAAAATTATTAAGGTGTTTTTTTAATAACTACATTATCTACATTAAGTTTAACTGAACTATTTACTATTTCAATTAAAAAGGACAATCCGCCTGCTACGAAATTTGGATCAGCAGAGCTTGTAAATGTAAATGATTGCGGTGTCCAAGTTGTTGGTAAAGAAGTCACACTATCCGCAAGGATGTGTTGTATTGCACCTAAATTACTACCCTCAGCAGATTCAGAAAATGTAAATGTTTTAAAAACGCCGCCTTCACCGAATGGTCCAGAAGCTATGATATCAAATGAAACTGTATATTGTGTATTAGGCAGAAGTATACCTGCTGCAAATCTTTCCTGTTTTAGACCTACAGCTGCACCAGTTGTTCCTTGAATTTCAGCCGAATTACTACCACCATTGTTAACTGTAGTAGAAAGAGATGAACCAGCAAAAAATTGCCAGCAACTTTCACCTGCTTCAAAATCACCATTAGATAATAATTCACCAGCCGGAGGCGCAGGGCAGTCGCTTGGTGGGGTTACACCACCACCGCCGTCGCCTGAAAGCATTACATCGGTAATCAAGATGGTTCCAGCTCCAAATTCTAATATTGCAAATTGATTTGCTGTAGCCACCTCATTACTCCAGTTTGATAATGGAAGGCTCATCTGAACCCATCCGTTTGCTAAAGGTGTTCCGTCCGCTATATTAAATGATATTTCATTTTCAGGCACTTTTACTCTTATAGTGGTATAATCGGTTGTTTTAATTTTAAACTCAAGAGTTGAATAGTTCGAAAGTATTCCTGCTTCCATTTCCGTAAAGGCAAGAGCCGATACATCTCCCCATGCTGTTCCTGAAAGAAGTTGTATGCTAGGATTGTAAGTTGCGTCTCCAGCGTAGTTTGTATTAATGGTTGTTCCTGACCCCCAATTATCAATTAACGACGGAATAGTTACCATCCCTGATGTAGCATATATATATGCTCCTGAAGTACCTGCAGCAGCTTCAACAATAACTGTTCTGGTTTTTTGAGTCGCTGCATTACCTGCGGCATCACTTACATTATAAGTAATGATATAAGTTCCTGCTGTATTTACGTCTACAGCATCACCGGCAACTACAATGTTAGCTGTAATATCTCCATCTACATCATCCGTAGCTGTTGCTCCCGGATCAGTAAATGTGTCTCCAACCGTAATATTTATCGTGACACTCCCAGTTAAAGTGATTACTGGTGCTACAGCATCTGCAGCTACAATAACTGTTCTTGTTCTTTGAGTCGCTGCATTACCTGCGGCATCACTTACATTATAGGTAATGATATAAGTGCCTGCTGTATTTACATTTACAGCATCTCCTGCAACTACAATGTTAGCGGTAATATCTCCATCTACATCATCCGCAGCTGTTGCTCCCGGATCAGTAAATGTACCGCCAATTTTAATATTCATCGTGGTATCCCCAAGCAATGTTATTACCGGAGCTCCAACATCTGAAATTACTATTATATCTTCATAAATATCAGATGCTCCTGCAACATTGGTTGCTTTTAAAGTAACTTTGTATTCCCCTCTTGCAAAGGTTTTTATCGGATTAATTTCGGTAGAACTGGTACCGTCTCCAAAAGTCCAAAAATAATTTCTTGAATTAACTGATGTGTTGATAAAAGTTACGGTACCTGTATCAACATTAAGTGTATACGTAAAACCTGCAATAACTTCGGGGAAATTATCATCATCATTGTTCTCACATCCTAATAAGGATATTGCCAAAAGCAACATTGAAATTTGCTTGAATCTTTTTAGTAATTGTTTCATGATTTTTTATATTAATTGTTTAGTTTATTATTGTTTATATACTCTTACGTAATCTACGAGCATTGTTTGAGGAAAAACTGTTTCACTATTAGGATTGCCAACAAAAGAGCCTCCAACCGCAAGATTAATAATGATCTTGAATGGATGATCAAAAACCCATTCTCCAGGCACATCAGCTGGAGTGATTTGATTGTATAAAACATCATCTACGTAGAAGTTTATATATTCTGGACCCCATTCAATTCCAAATACATGAAAACCTGTGTCAAAACGATCATTTTCCAAAGTATAACTTTTTGTAATAGCATTTCCGCCTGAAAATCCATTGCCATGCACACTTCCGTGTATTGTAGTTGGTTCTTGCCCACGATATTCCATAATGTCAATTTCACCACATTGCGGCCAAACTACTGCTGGCCCACAATCGGCTCCTAATAGCCAAAAAGCAGGCCAGATACCTTGTCCGTAAGGCAATCTGATACGCGCTTCATAGCGACCATATGCTTGTTCACCTTTTGTTACGATTCTTGCTGAAGTATATGAAGCACCTTCAAAAGACTCTTTTTTAGCGGTAATAATTAATATGCCATTTTGTACTGTTACATTTTCAGAACGATTTGTATAGTATTGCAACTCATTATTTCCCCATCCATTTTCTCCTGTTCCTATTTCATAATCCCAAATTGCAGTGTTTAGGGCTCCATCTGTATCGAATTCATCTTGCATCACCAATTCATTGAAATTAGCGACAGTTTGGGTTTCATCATTAGAACAGCTACTGAACACACTGAATAAAACCAATGTTGTTAGACTGAGAATACCAAGTACAAAGTCTCCTTTTCTATATATTGGATTCTGCTTAAATATTTTTGTTTTCATTCTTATTATATTTTTTTTTAATTTTTAATGTCTAAATACAATATTACTCACTATAGAAATAGATATTATCTAGATAAAAGTTTTTTAATGATGAAAAATTAATATTTTCATAAATAATCAACCCTATATTATTCTTATTAGTCATTGTTATAGGAAACTCTAATGTAATCCATGTGTTTGGGACCCATTTTGCTTTATCAAAAAACACTTGTTGCCTTGTATCATCGCCACCACCATCAGCTTTATCATGGCCAAAATCTACAATCGTAATTAAAAAGTCCATGTTTGCAGGCACCTCACCCGGAATGTACATATTAATGTGCAGATTTGATTTTTGTGATGCATCCACAGTTGGATTCGAAAATTGATTTCCAACAAAATTAAAGTCAGTATAGTTTAAGATGTGATTACCTTCAGCTACAAAATCAGCAGATTTTGTCGTTTGAAACGGCTCCCAATAACCATTAAAAAAGTCAACTGGAACATTGTTGTATGTATCACTAAAAATAGAAATAACATTACTGGGATTTCTTGTTGGTATAGGTGCAAGTTCAAAACCACCTGATGATTCGACAGTTAAAGAACCTTTAGCTTTTACACCATCCAAAGTAGCTGTAATTTTAGCCGTACCCGAACCAACAATTGAAACTATTCCCAGCTCGCTTACTCTTGCCACATCAACATTTGTAGAACTGAATGTAAAATATGATGGGGCCACTGAAACTGTTTGATTAATACCTGATCCTAAGTTAAAGGTTTGTGTTCCATCTATTGTAATATTGGTGCCTGTAAAGGTTTGTTGCACTTTATCAACTCCGCCTAAAATAGCCGGATGCGGTTGTGCAATGGTGCCCAATTTTTCGAATTTTAATTCATCAATCCAAAAAGTATAGCCAAAACTACCAGTATTTTGCGTTCCTGCGGAATACCAAAACATCCCTCTTTCTTCAAAAAGTTTGGAAGCATCAGGTATTGGAATGATGTATTTAACCCAATTAGTAGATAAACTTATGCCTGATTTGGTTACTTGGTATTTATTTTCACCAAAGTCAGTACCAAAACCCATTTCGCCAATAGAGACTCCTTGAGAAGCTTTTGCCCAAAAAGTTAATGCATCGAATTCTGTCAGATCGCGTCCGCCACCATCTATTCTAAATATTGCACCAGCAAAATTTCCACCCAGATCGTCTGCATTGGGTACGTCAAAACGCATTGAAGCGTTACTTTTATAGCCTTCGTTTTCATCTACAGTCCAAGCAGTTGCTTTTGATCCTTCAAATGGAAAGTAAAAATTGCTACCTAAACCAATAGGAGCATCTGTAAAGATTTCACCAGTTTTAGGGAGTGTCGCAAACTCAACTTCATCAGAAACTTCTCTTTCACAACTTACAGAAGCGACAAAAAACAATCCTAAAATGAAGCTATTCTTTAAATAAATATATTTTCTATTTTTCATTTTTTATATTTTTTATTTTCCAATATTGATATGTATATACGTTCTTATTTCCCATTCATTTCCATCGTCAAATCCAACAGGGCTAATGATAGGTGCTGATGCAAACGGAAGTGTTTCATTAGGAGAATAGCGTGGTGAATACTCATTAAGAGAACGCCAAGTGCCGCGTATTCCAATTTTGGTGTCTGGCAAAATAAACCAATTTGGTTTCCCTACGGATGTTGATAAATCCAACATCAATTGAACAGGGTAGGTTAAATTGAAATCACGGTGATAATCAAAAGGGCCCCAGTCGTTAATTTTCCACGAGTGAACAAATTTGAATTTTTTATAAATTAGTCTGATATCACCTCCAAAACGTTCAATCAACCTTTCATCACTACCATTTGATTGTGCATTGCCAAAGTATATGTTCGCAATTAAACCCAAATCCGGTCTTACTTTTGAAACAATACGCGTATTTGATTCCCATAAATCATGTGCAGGAGCTGCATTTGGAAATGCAAAAGCAGTACGATTTTCTAAAAAACCAATTGCAGCATCTTGCGCTGTAGGATGATGACGATAAACAAAACCGGCACTAATTGCAAACTTGGCGTCTTCAGCCCTGTCATTATCCCATTCGTACATCCAGGTTGCAGGTGTTGGATCGTAGGTAAGCAGCAATTCTCCAGCCACTGTTTCTCTGTTTGCCCTTACCGCAAATGGATCATCCTGTATATTTCTAAGTCTGCCAGGTGCTTGAACATCATTGGGCATAGCCTCAACAATGGGTTTTTGCCATAAAAAGTTAGGTGCAATTTGAAAATCGCCTGAAGTATAGGTAAAACCAGAAAGAACGTTGGTTTGGTTACCGCTGCCACTATCTTTTAGTCTCCATCCTGTAAACATTTTTGTTTGATCCGCACCGCCATTGGCTACCAATCCCATGGCAGCAGATTGTGCATACCATTTGAAAGCTCCTTGCTCAAAGGTTATTCTCGCTTTTGCTCCCCAATTATCTTCTGTGTTAATTTCATCAGTATAAATTGTGTATTTATCTCCAGATTTATCTAAAGATGACAACCATTCATCATTAATTTCAGCGATTTGAAATTTTCTTCCATTTAATGGTTGACCTCCCCAAATACCGCCAACTTCAAAACCAAAAGCACCTAATGTTGTTTTAACATGCAGCGTGGCTCTGCGTGTTTGCGGAAGCGGAATGGCAATTGAAGAAACAACATCGGATGCTTCATCGATATCTTCATGATAAATTGCGCTAACATCAAATTTACCTATTCTTCGACTATATTTTAATAAGACTGCTGGGTTTGCTCCCCACCAAAGTTGAGGACCAAATGCCACTTTTAAACCTTTTAAACTCCTTTTACCATCAACTTCAAAACCTAGAATTTCACCATTATAGATGTCCAGGTTTGGACCATAATTTGCTTCAGGATATAAACCGAAAAAATCGCCTTCATAACCCCACTGGTCGTGACCTGTACGATAAAAACCTCTTAAATCGAATTCTTTTGCGTTCCATTCAAATTCAGCATTGTATACTTGTACACGATTTAAGTCGGCAACTTCTTGTTCACCTTGATCGGTTGTAACTGTAATCGAGCGACCTCTATTCTCATAAAAAATCTCATCAATTGGGTTTTCTGCCACATGGCCAAGAACATTAAAATTAACATTGGCACGCATATTTGAAGACGGATTTCCTTCGACGCCAACATAATAAGATTGCATATGATCGAAACCTAATTGATTTGGAAAAACTAATTTATCTGGATTTTCATTATCCGGCGTTGTAATTAAACTGCCTCCGGTATTATAGGTTGTAAATTCAGCTCTTAAATTGCTGATACGTATTTTGTCATTACTTGTACTTCCTAAGGCCGCTTTATCTCCACGCGCCCTTAAAACAGCATCCATTAATTGAATATTATCAAAATGATTTTTAACAAATTCAGGTGTAACACCAACGTCAAATGGATTTATTTGATGCGCTTCTTTTAATGCATAATAGGCTGCACGTGGATATAAATCATACAATCCTCTTTCATTTGTTGGTCCTTTGGCACAAATACCAAACCATTCCTCATTCATATTGTTCTCGCCAAGTTCAAAGTCGCTTAGATAACCTCCATTCGCCCAAGAAGCATTATTGTCGTGAACATCCAAATTTGTGGTTTGCCCAAATTTCCACCAGCCATCGCTAAATTGAAATGTAAATCCGCCAAGGGAATTGCCGGATTTTTCCATTCCATAAGCATTTTCATAAATTTCCTGCCAGTTGCCTAACATATAATAAGCCTGCGACTTCTGATCTTCAGCATTTTCAATAGCGTTAAATGCATCAGCACCAAATTCTGTAAACAAAATTGGTTTATCCAACTCATCCTTAACTTTCTGGAATGCATCGCCAAATGATACACCACGATACATATTAACGCCAAAAATGTCAACATCTTTACATTCTTCCTTTATGATATCAAGAAAAAGCAAATCACCATTACATAAAGCAACAGGATGCGATTTATCTATATCTTTCATCACATTGGCTGCTTCATTAAATAGTTTATACAAATGTTCGGCACGTTTTGTAGATTTTCTGTCTTCCATCGGAATGTTTTCCGTTTCAGCACCCTCCCAAAACAGACCGTAGTTATTTTCATTTCCAAGCAAATACATCAGCAAGCCGGGTGTACCTTTATATTCCTCCACCATTGACTTAACTTCAGAAATAAGCTGTTGACGTGCACGAGGATCAGAATATTCTGTATTCGCAACCCAAGTTCCATTTAAGGTCAGTCCATAACGACCAAATGAATGATTAAGCATGGTATAGATGCCGTATTTTTCATAGATATACTGAATCCATTTTGGCTGGACACCAGTATATTGACGAATCACATTAACGCCCATGTTTTTTAACAAAGACATTTCCGCGTCAAGCGCAGCCATAATAACATCATCGGGCTGCTGCCACAAACTGTAGGAATAATTGGTTCCAATTGGATAATAATCCCAGTTCATACCGTTAATGATAAAATCCTTTCCATCAACTACCAATTTCATTCCTTGATCATTTTTTACAACGGAAACTTGACCGACCTGAGCAGATACAAAAGTTGTAAATAACAAAACTGCCAATCCTAGAAAATTGTTTTTAATTGTATACATATTTTTTAATTTTGTGAATTACAAGATAATAAATAAAAAAAAAATCAACAAATAGTGCTTGCAACAAAAAACCATACATGATTGATATTTATATGTTTTTTTAGGTAAAAAGGCATAAATAACGCAATCTTATAGCTTATAAAAATCTTATAATTATTTTCTGAATTAAAAGAAAAAAATGATACTGTATGGGTAATGTTGTGGTAAACTAACCTGTATTTGGGTTAGAAATATATCATATAATTAACCAAATTTGGCTTCAATCGACGAATTCAACCATTTTTAAATCCTTAATTTTTAAATCGATACATTTCTTAATGACATGTTCCGTAATTTTCTTAGCTACTTTGGTGGTAAATCAAGTGTTAAATATACAGAAGTAATTGTTAAGTTTTGCATAGTGTTTTTTTAACCTATACATGTTATTCAATTTTTCCAGAAACTGTAAATCCTCAGAAAAAAGAATCAAAAAACTAAAAAAACCGGCAAGATTATTAACGGAAGGAAAAAGAAAAAATCAATATTACATAAATTACAATCAAATAAATTTATTGAGGTCGGTATTTAGCCACATATTATTTGCCTATGGGTAATATTATCTGTCTT
>JAVVEF010000095.1:0-10886 GCA_032251275.1 Lutibacter sp. | reverse complement strand
TCAGTAATAAACTTCAAGAAGATGGTTAGTTGAAACAAATAGCTATAATTCTTTGGTTTTGTGGTAATTTATTAAAAGCACCACCACTTTATTGTAACTTTTTATCCCGTCTATCTGCTTATTTGCTTTTAAAAAGGTATCATAAAAAGTCTTAAAATAGATTTCCGACCAGTTTTGGTAAGATTTCCAGAAAACTTCACTTTGCCGAATGTCTTTTAAAATGCCTTTATTGAGTTTAATTTTTAGTGAATCAAATTTTTCGGGATCTTTTTGAAAAATTTCATACAAACAAAAACGCAGCGCCATCAAATAACCGGAATACTTAAAATAATCATCGTTGGAATTTGTGGTGGCCAAATACCCAATAAAATTTGCTTCGCTTTCCGAAGCAACACCAACCTGATGCGCCAATTCGTGACAAACAATCATTGGATAGGTATTTTTTGGAATCAAATAATTTACCTGGGCCTCATTGGTAAGCGGATTTAAATAACCTGCAAAGCCCATATATGTTAAAGGCAAACTGAAAAGTGAATGTTTTACTTTTAAATTTTCGTGGGAATATTGCGGATATTTTTCTTGAAATTGTTTGTAAACGGCATAAGAAACTTCTTTAATTTGTTCTTTATCTAAAGAATTTTCAGTGGTAATGCTGTCGTTTTTTGTGATGGATAAATGCACATCATTGATTTTTACAATCAGTTTTTCCGTAAAATCGACCAATTCATTTGTGGAATATTTTTCAATTTCAAAATTCAGGGTTTTATAAACAGGTTGCCTAAAATAATTTAATCCCCAGTTTAAATGAAAAAGAAAAAAAAAGATGGAAATATATCCGCCAATTTTAAATAAGGTGTTTTTTAGGTTAATTTTTTTATTTTTTATGGTGATGAAAATATTTTTAAGGATGACAATCACCAATATTGCATATAAAATATCTCCAACCGAAAAAGGAATCCATCCGAAGAAAAAATTTAAAAATTTTGAAATATAAATATAAAGTCCGTTCGAATAATATTTTTCAATCGCGGCAGGGTATTGGGCAATAATTCGAAGAAATGCCCATTGCATCACCAATAATATGGTCAGAATTTTATACGCTTTTTTATTATTCATGGCTCAAAAATAAGCAATATTCTGTCAGAAATTTGCGTTTAAACAGTTATTAACAAATTAGTTACTTGTTAACAAAATGTGTTTAAAAATATAATTAAAAATTCAAGCTAATTTTGTGTTATAAAAATTACATTTGCCTTTGTAATAATTGCTATTTATAAAATTCAGATATTTCATAAAATTAAAAAATTAATTGATTTTTATGATAAAAAAAGACGTACATTAAGAGACTATTATAATAAATTAAGAAATAAAATATTGATTAACAAACAACTATAAAGTATCAACAAGTGAAAAATTTGCAGACTGTACAATCCTTTAAGCCCAAAAAAAGTACCATTATTAGTCTTGAAAAAGGGAAGATTCCGCCACAGGCATTAGATTTGGAAGAAGCCGTTTTGGGCGCTATGATGATTGACAAAAAGGGCGTTGATGATGTTATTGATATTTTACATTCCGAAGTTTTTTACAAAGAAGCGCATCAATTAATTTATGAAGCCATTTTTGTTTTGTTTAAAAATTCAGAACCCACTGATTTGTTGACCGTTGCAAACCAATTGCGGAAAACAAATAATTTGGAAGCTGTTGGTGGCGATTTTTATCTGGTTCGATTGACGCAAAAAGTAGCTTCATCAGCACATATAGAGTTTCACGCGCGTATCATTCTTCAAAAATTTATTCAGCGAAAATTAATCACCATTTCATCTGAAATTATTGAAGAAGCTTACGATGAAACCATAGATGTTTTTGATTTATTGGATGATGCAGAAACAAAATTATTTGAAGTTACCCAAGGAAATCTAAAAAAAGGATCCGAAACGTCTGAAGGACTTGTTGCTCAAGCGATTAAGAAAATTCAGGAAATAGGAAATAAACAAGGGATGAGCGGTGCCGCAACCGGTTTTACGCGTTTGGATGAACTGACCTCTGGCTGGCAACCTCAAGATCTGGTCATTTTAGCTGCGCGTCCCGGTATGGGAAAAACGGCTTTTGTGATGTCGATGGCAAAAAATATGGCCATTGATTTTGATCAGCCTGTTGCCATATTTTCATTGGAGATGTCGTCCGTACAATTAATTACGCGTATGATTTCCAGTGAAACAGGAATTTCTTCAGGAAAATTAAGAAAGGGAAATTTGGAGCCTCACGAATGGGAACAGCTTAACGTAAAAGTTAAAAACTTATCTAAAGCACCCATTTTTATTGATGATTCTCCGTCGTTGTCCATTTTCGATTTGCGTGCAAAAGCGCGTCGTTTGGCATCACAACACGGAATTAAAATTATTATTATTGACTATTTGCAGCTAATGACTGCCGGAACTGCGCAAAAAGGCGGTGGAAATCGAGAACAGGAAATTTCAACCATTTCGCGAAATTTAAAAGCTTTGGCCAAAGAATTGAATATTCCGGTAATTGCACTTTCTCAATTATCGCGTGCTGTTGAAACACGTGGAGGAAGTAAACGCCCTTTGTTGTCGGATTTACGTGAATCTGGTGCGATTGAACAAGATGCAGATATTGTGACATTTATTTATCGTCCTGAATATTACGGACTTACAGAGTGGGATGATGAAGAAAGATCGCCATGTGAAGGTCAGGCAGAATTTATTGTCGCCAAACACAGAAATGGCGGGTTGGACAATATCCGACTTAAATTTACGGCGCATTTGGCGCAATTCAGTAATTTGGATGATGGTAATGCCAATGAATTTCATTCCAAAATGAACAACGCGATTCCGGAACGTAATTTTGCAAGTGCGGAAGACGCTTTTGATGCGCCCAATAATTATGACGAAGATGATGTTCCGTTCTAAATATGTGATTTTCAACGCAAAAATTCACCAATTTTCAATCATAAAAAAAGTATTGATAGCAATATCATTGCTTTTTTTTCATTCCGCATTCGCATCATTTATATTAATCCCTATGGATGATGTTTCACAAACAAATCATTTAAAAGCTTACGGAATTGCTTATTGGTCACTCCAAAAGGGAAATACTGCCAAATGGCTTTTAAATTATGAAGGCGGTTCTTTTTTGCTGGAAGACAATGAAGCAACCAGAAATGAATGTAAAATTAGAGGCGTTACTTTTCATATAATTTCAGATACGGAAGCATCAAAAATTTTAGAAGAAATTAGCAGTCCTTCTCAAAATATGGAATCGGTTACGCTTGAAAAAGCTCCTAAAATAGCCGTTTATTCACCTAAATCGAATATGCCTTGGGACGATGCCGTAACCTTGGTGCTCACTTATGCTGAAATTCCTTTCGACATAATATATGATGAAGAAGTTTTGGAGGAAAAATTGATGTTGTATGAGTGGCTACACTTGCATCATGAAGATTTTACAGGTCAATATGGTAAGTTTTACGGCGCCTACAGAACGGCGCCTTGGTATATTGAACAAAAAAAAGAAGCTGAGGAATTGGCAAAAAAGTTGGGTTACAGTAAAGTTTCGGAACAAAAATTGGCAGTTTCCCTTAAAATTAGGGATTTTGTGATTGGCGGCGGATTTATGTTTGCCATGTGCTCTGCCACAGACAGTTTTGATATCGCGCTTTCTGCAGAAGGCGTGGATATTTGTGAGACCATGTTTGATGGAGATCCTTCAGAAATGGATTATCAGCAGAAAATTGATTTCAACAAAACATTTGCATTTAAAGATTTTACGCTAGTCAGAAATCCGGTTGAATATGAATTTTCTTCCATCGATATGACCCAAAAAAGAGCAATCACACGCACATCCGATTATTTTTCATTGAAGGAATACTCAGCAAAATGGGATCCTATTCCAACCATGCTGTGCCAAAATCACACCCAGTTAATTAAAGGTTTTATGGGACAAACAACTTCATTTGAGAGGGAAACTGTAAAATCAAACGTATTGGTGATGGGAGAAAATAAATCGAATCGCGAAGCCCGTTATATTCATGGCGTAAAGGGGAAAGGAATGTTTACTTTTTATGGCGGGCACGACCCAGAAGATTATCAGCATAAAGTTGGCGACCCAAAAACCGAACTTTCTTTGTATCCCAATTCGCCGGGATATCGATTGATTTTAAACAATGTTTTATTTCCGGCAGCAAAAAAGAAAAATCAAAAAACGTGATGTTAATAACAGCATAATAATTTTTTTATTATTTCAGTGATTCAAAATTCAAAAACTGTATTTTTGCTACCTTAAAATTAAATTTCAATAAATGCCAACAACACAACAATTGCAGGATTTCGCGCAACAAGTAAGAAGAGATATCGTAAGAATGGTTCACGCCGTGAATTCTGGACATCCAGGTGGTTCATTGGGCTGTAACGAGTTTTTAACGGTTTTGTACCAAGACGTTATGGATTATTCCACCAATTTTATGATGGATGGAAAAAATGAAGATTTATTCTTTCTGTCGAATGGGCATGTTTCTCCACTTTTTTACAGTGTTTTAGCACGCAGCGGATATTTTCCGGTGAGTGAATTGGCAACTTTCAGAAAATTAAATTCGCGTTTGCAAGGACATCCAACAACCCACGATGGATTGCCGGGAATTCGTATTTCATCGGGTTCTTTAGGCCAAGGAATGAGTGTTGCAATTGGTGCTGCAGAAGCAAAAAAATTGAATGGCGATTCAAAATTGATCTATTCAATGCATGGAGACGGCGAAATGCAAGAAGGTCAAATTTGGGAAGCAGCAATGTATGCTGCCGGTAAAAAAATAGACAATTATATTGCCACGATAGATTATAACGGTCAGCAAATAGACGGCGCAACTGATGATGTAATGCCTTTAGGCAGTTTAAAAGCCAAGTTTGAAGCTTTTGGCTGGACTGTTATAGACGTTGAAAAAGGAAATGATATTGAAAGCATCAGAAATGGTTTAGCAGAAGCAAAATCGTTGACAGGAAAAGGAAAACCAGTTTGTATCTTATTACATACGATTATGGGAAATGGCGTTGATTTTATGATGCATACCCACGCTTGGCACGGAAAAGCGCCAAATGATTCGCAATTGGAAGATGCACTAAGTCAGAATCCGGAAACATTAGGCGATTATTAGGCTCCCAAACCTCTGCCTCGCCGGCAGGCAAGCCCAAAGGGGGGAATTAAAAATTAAAATTGGATAGCTTCCAATTTTTAATTAATTTATCATTAAGTATTCATAAGTAAATGAAAATAGGTATCGTTTGTTATCCAACATTTGGAGGAAGTGGCGTAGTGGCGACAGAATTGGGAATGGCTTTGGCTCAAAGAGGCCATCAAGTACATTTCATTACTTATAAACAGCCAGTTCGGCTCGATTTTCTTTCGAATAATATTCATTTTCACGAAGTTTTTGTGGAAGAATACCCCTTATTTCATTTTCAGCCTTATGAATTGGCTTTATCCAGTAAAATAGTTGAAGTTGTAGAATCTTATAATTTAGAAATTCTGCACGTTCATTATGCGATTCCGCATGCGTATGCCGCTTATATGGCCAAGCAAATGTTAAAGGAAAAAGGAATTGACATAAAAGTGGTCACTACTTTACATGGAACCGATATAACCTTGGTGGGAAGCCATCCAAATTACAAGCCGGCTGTAGAATTTAGCATCAATAATTCTGATGTAGTTACCACCGTATCAGAAAGCTTACGTAAAGATACACTTAGACTGTTTGACATCACAAAAGAGATAAAAGTTATTTATAATTTTATTGATTTTGAGAAATATCCTGAAATTCATTCCGAAGAATGTCTGCGTCATACCATTGCAAAGGAAAATGAGCGCATTATTACGCATGTCAGCAATTTGCGGCCAGTAAAAAGAGCTTCAGATGTTATTGATATTTTCTATAAAATTCAGAAAAAAATTTCTTCTAAATTGCTAATGGTTGGTGAAGGTCCGGATCGAGAAAATATAGAACATCAGGCTAAAAAATTGGGAATTTTAGACAAAGTACTATTTTTGGGGAATAGCAATGAAGTGGGTAAGTTGCTGTGTTATTCTGATTTATTTTTATTGCCTTCGGAAACAGAAAGTTTTGGATTGGCGGCTTTGGAAGCAATGGCGGCCAGAACACCGGTAATTTCAACTAACTCTGGTGGTTTGCCTGAAGTGAATATTCAGGGGGTCACCGGTTTTTTAAGCAATGTTGGAGATACTGATGATATGGCAAAAAACGGAATTTATATTTTGGAAGATACAAACCGATTGCAGCAATTTAAACAAAATGCCTTGGAGCAGGCAAAAAAATTCAGTTTAGAGAATGTTTTGCCGAAATATAAAGAGGTTTACAGAGAAGTATTGGTAGGTTGTTGTTAAGCGTTATAATAATTTAAAGCCTGTACAAGCAGTTCTTTTTCAACGTTACAATCTAATTTAAACTGTTCAAAATCAGTCAATAATACAAAATTAACTTGTCCGCCCACATTCTTTTTGTCGTGAATTAAAAGTCCGATAATTCCTTCATAATCAAGAATATCAATTTCCACTTTTTCATAAATTCTGAGAATGGTTTCTTTGATGGATTTTACATGTTCTGATGGAAAATTCAATAATTTTTGGGAGATAAAAGCTTCCGTTACCATTCCAATGGCGATGGCTTCTCCATGGGTTAAATTTTCTTTGTCATCCGATTCCAAAAAATAGGATTCTATGGCGTGGCCCAGCGTATGCCCGAAGTTTAAAATTTTACGCAACCCCTTTTCTTTTGGATCCTTTGTAACCACTTCATTCTTAATTTCAATGGAACGATGAATTAATTTACTTATAGCGCTGATATTAATCTCTTTAAAATTAGTGATCTCATTCCAGAGTTTAATGTCATACGTAATTCCGTATTTTATAATTTCTGCCAATCCGGAACGCAATTCACGGTCGGAAATAGTTTCCAAATAACGAGGGTCAATCAGCACCATTTCAGGATCAGAAAACAACCCAATCTGATTTTTTAAAACGCCCAAATCAACGCCGGTTTTACCGCCAACAGAAGCATCAACCATACTTAAAAGTGTTGTAGGAATATTTACAAAAGAAATTCCGCGTTTAAAAGTAGAAGCCACAAATCCGCCCAAGTCGGTAATAACGCCACCGCCAAGGTTAATCATCAGGCTTTTTCTGTCGGCACCCAATTCTGTTAACGCATGCCAAACACCTGAACAGGTGTCCAAATTTTTATTCACTTCCCCGGCTTCAATCTCGATTATTTCAATTTCAGCTTCTGTTTCAAGTTCTTGCAATAAAATAGGTAAACAATGAAAATTGGTATTTTCATCCACCAAAACAAAAATGGTTGAAGGTATGGTTTCAGAAATATAAATATTAAGTTTACTGTAGGCGTCTTCATCAAAGTTTACAAAGTAATTATTGGATAAAATAGGTGTCATTTCGGATAATATTTTGTGCAAATTAAAGGTAAAAAATTTAAAAAATAAACACTTTGTGGGTATCTTTGTACAAATAGAATCAACAATGAAAAAAATATTTGACAATACTGAAGTTGCCTTTGCTTTAAAGTCAAATTCTGAACTTGAAAGAGCTTATTATTTGTTTGAAATGATTAAGCGAGAGCCACTTGTTAAGATTGGCACAGCCGTTACCAGATTCGCCCTAAAAACGCATTTGCCTGTTGAAGGCATTATCAGGGCTACCGTTTTCGATCATTTTTGCGGAGGCATTAATGAAAAGGATTGTATGCCGACAATCGATAAAATGTACACAAAAAATGTGCATTCCGTTTTGGATTATTCCGCTGAAGGCAAAGAAGTTGAAGAACAATTTGATTTGGCGATGGAAAAAACATTGAATACCATTAAATTTGGTCTTGAAAGACCAAGTATACCATTTGCTGTATTTAAACCAACAGGATTTGGTAAATTTGAAATTTACCAAAAAGTTACCGAAGGTGTTACATTGGATGCACATGAATTGGTGGAGTGGAAGCGTGTTGAGGAAAGATATGACACAGTAAGCAAAGCCGCCCATGAAGCAAATATTCCTTTATTGATTGATGCTGAAGAAAGTTGGATGCAACTTGCTGCAGATGATTTAATTGAAGAAATGATGGAAAAATACAATAAAGAAAAAGTGATTGTATTTGGTACCTTACAATTATATCGTTGGGATCGGTTGGATTATCTTAAAAAATTGCACAAACGCGCTAAAGAAAAAGGCTTTAAAATTGGACAAAAATTGGTGCGTGGGGCTTATATGGAAAAAGAACGTGAACGGGCTGAGGAATATGGATATAAAGATCCAATTTGCGAAAACAAAGCCGCCACCGATAAAATGTACAATGATGTTTTGATTTATATGATGGAAAACATCAATGATATGGCCATTTTTGCTGGAACACATAATGAAGACAGTTCTTATTTATGTATGGACTTAGTTGAGAAATATAATTTTGACAAAAATGACAAGCGAATTTGGTTTGGTCAATTGTATGGAATGAGCGATCATATAAGTTATAATTTGGCTGCTGCCGGTTATAATGTCGCTAAATATTTGCCATTTGGTCCAGTTCGCGATGTAATGCCTTACTTAATAAGACGTGCTGAAGAAAATACTTCAGTAGCCGGGCAAACAAACCGGGAACTTGAATTGCTGAAACGTGAACGCGAAAGACGGAAAATTTAATATCTTTTTAAAATATTTCTTTAAAAAACTGCCATTTTCGGCAGTTTTTTTCAATTATACTTAAGGTAAAATAATTAGTATATAAATACTAAAAATAATCAAGGAAGCCTTCCTGTAATCCACATTTCCAAGTATTTTGTAAAACAGGATTTTTTAAAAACACAACCGACACCTGCTTAATACCCGCTATTACAGTAAGTTAACTGTTTTAAAGAAGCGAAATCATTATGAAATTTTTGTGATATAAAACGAAATAAAACAACTACTTTTGCATCGCCTAAAAAAATTAGAACATGCAATCTATCAGAAACATCGCTATTATAGCCCACGTTGACCACGGTAAAACGACTTTGGTTGATAAAATTATTGATCAAGCCCACATTTTAGATGAACGTAAAGTTCGTACCGAGTTATTATTGGACAGTAACGATTTAGAAAGAGAAAGAGGAATTACCATCTTGTCGAAAAACGTGTCTATTATTTACAAAGGCGTAAAAATCAATATTATTGACACTCCTGGTCACGCCGATTTTGGTGGTGAAGTTGAACGTGTGTTAAATATGGCCGACGGTGTTTTGTTGTTGGTGGATGCTTTTGAAGGCCCAATGCCACAAACGCGTTTTGTTTTAGGTAAAGCACTTGAACTTGGTTTAACGCCGATATTGGTGGTTAATAAAGTTGATAAAGAAAACTGCACGCCAGATATCGTGCACGAAAAAGTGTTCGATTTGATGTTTGCTTTAGATGCCACTGAAAAACAGTTAGATTTTACCACAATTTACGGTTCAGCCAAAAATAATTGGATGAATACAGATTGGAGAGAAGAAACCGATAATATTATTCCGTTATTGGATGCAATTTTAGAAAATATTCCTGAAGCTCCTTATTCTGAAGGAACGCCTCAAATGCAAATTACTTCTTTAGATTTTACGTCTTTTGTTGGCCGTATTGCTATCGGACGTGTATTTAGAGGTGATTTGGTTGAAGGTAAAGATTATGCAATTTGTAAAGCAGACGGCAGCTTTAAAAAAGTAAGAATTAAAGAACTTCATACCTTCGAAGGTATGGGGAAAGACAGGGCAGCTACCGTAAGAAGCGGCGATATTTGTGCCATCACAGGGATTGAAGGTTTTGAAATTGGCGATACCATTGCCGATCTTGAAAATCCTGAACCTTTAACACGGTTAAAAGTTGATCAACCAACTATGAGTATGTTGTTTACTATCAATAACTCGCCTTTTTATGGAAAAGAAGGAAAATTTGTGACTTCCCGTCATTTACGTGACAGATTGTATAAAGAAACTGAAAAGAATTTGGCTCTTAGGGTAGAAGATACTGAAAGTGAAGACCGATTTAATGTTTTCGGACGCGGAATTTTGCATTTATCAGTATTGATTGAAACAATGCGTAGAGAAGGTTACGAATTACAAGTGGGCCGACCACAAGTAATTATGAAAGATATAGACGGCGTTAAATGCGAACCTTATGAAACGCTTGTGATTGATGTTCCTGAAGAATCTTCAAGTAAAGTGATTAACCTTGTTTCCTTGAAAAAAGGAGATTTGTTGATTATGGAACCTAAAGGTGATTTGCAACATTTAGAATTTTCAATTCCATCAAGAGGTTTAATAGGTTTGCGTAATAAATTGCTAAATGCAACTGCTGGGACTGCAATCATCAACCATAATTTTGTTGCGTTTAGTCCGTATAAAGGTGATTTTAATGAAGTGGTAAATGGTGCGTTAATTTCTGCGGAAGCAGGAAAAGCAACTGCCTATGCAATTGATAAATTAGGTGACAGAGGAATTTTTTTTATCGATATCAACCAAGAAATTTATAAAGGACAAGTTGTTGGAGAAAATAACCGTCAAGATGATATGTCTATCAACTTAATAAAAGGTAAAAAACTTACAAACGTGCGTAAATCAGGAACAGATACTGCAGTAAACATCGCACCTAAGAAAGAATTTTCATTGGAAGAATGTATGGAGTACATTAAGGATGATGAATATTTAGAAGTTACGCCATTAAGTTTACGTATGCGAAAAATTAATTTCAAGTAAAAATATTTTAAAATTTTAAAAGCGCTTTCATTAATTTGAAAGCGCTTTTTCCTGACTTCCGCAAATTAACACCCAAAATCAAAAAAAGTTGAAATTTGT
>JAVVEF010000094.1:0-10925 GCA_032251275.1 Lutibacter sp. | reverse complement strand
TTTTGCTCATTAATAAATTGCATATTTCAAAAGACATCAATAATTTTATTACTAATTATGCCGTAAAAAAATGATTCGAGAAGTATTAAGTATCTGGTGTCAAGAATTTTTTAATTTTAACCTTTAATCCTATCCCCAGCCCCTACCTCGGCAGGTAAACTTTCCGAAGGAAAGGGAGTTTGTTTGAAATTAGAAATATGTCACCGAATATCACATAACAAATAACACATAACTTTTAACATTTTCAACAAAATGACATATTTTCTTCACATTTTCTACGGCATCGCAATGGCTTATTTTGGATTGATTTCGCCGGGAATGCTGAATATGACCGTACTTAAAATCAGGTTGAATGTGGGCAAAATTGAAAGCTTAAAATTCGCATTGGGAGCGGCGGTCATAGTTTTTATTCAGGCAGGAATCGCGTTATTTTTTGCTGATTTTTTCATAAATAATCCCAAAGTCATTGAGGTTTTAAAAATGGCCGGCGTTTTTGTGTTTTTTATTTTGGCAATTTTTTTCTTTATGCTTTCACGAAAAAAAATGGATGCAAAACGTAAAATCAGCAAAGGAAATTATTTTTTTAAAGGGATGGTAATGTCCTCCGTGAATATGCTGGCCATCCCGTTTTATTTGGGAATCAGCATTTATTTAGGTTCCATCAATAAAATAATTATCGAACAGCCTTATATTTTCTTATTTATCTTAGGCGCGGCAACAGGCTCATTTTTATTGTTTTACACCTACATATTTTTTGCAAATGTGATCAGTAAGAAAATTTCATTCATTGCGACAAACATCAATATTATCTTAAGTTTACTATTTTTGTTGTTGGGAATTTTTACGCTGATTAAGCTAATAGGTTAAATTATAATATACCAAATTTTTTTATTCCATATGATTGACGCCATTGAAAAAAACTTGCACCGAGGAATCCAGCTTTTAAATTGCATTTCCGACAACGAATACAACAATAAAACCATAGCGCCATATTATTCAAGTATTGGCATTCATACGCGCCATATTTTAGATGTTTTTGATTGTGTTTTAGACGGTACTGAATCAGGCAATATCAATCTAATCAACAGGAAAAGAAACGAATTGGCTGAAAATTCCACGCCGCATGGCATTGCTTATTTTGAAGAAATTTTATGCCGATTAAAATTGCTGAAAAATGGAGATTTTAATAAAATTGTGATGGTCACCGATGATTTGGGCTTGGGCATTGTTTCCGTAAATTATACCTTGGGTGGCATTTTAATTCAGGCGCACAGCCACGCCATTCATCATTTTGCCAGTGTGGGTTATGTTATTTCCCAGCTGGGAATTGAACTTCCTGATATCGATTTCGGATTTAACCCGACCACGCCTAAAAAGAATTTATCGCGTTAGAATTGAGTTTGTGTATCTTTTTTAAATACTTTTTATAGCTGAAATATACTGCAATCAGATTACTTAAATCTGTGTAGTTTCCTTTGTTTAGATTTTTGTTTTTTACGCCAATGAGATAGATAAGTTTCCAATGATTTTTGATGGATTTCAGGGCGGTAAAATAACTTCCTTTTGAAGGATCATAAATATGGGTAGGCTCAGAAATAATACCGTTGATTTCAATAATTTTTAAATTTTCTCCTTTTAGCAATTCTTCAAAATTGTTGTACTTTACATCGATTCTTCCATAATTCCATCCTTCAATTTCGGCATTTAAGTTGTCTAAAAAATTTTCCAATTCACTATTTATCAAATGATTACCATTGATAAATTGGGTTCCTTTGGAATGATTTCCAATGATGTTCAGCACAACTTTTTCATTCAATATTGGTATCATTTGGAGCCTGTCTTTATTTATTTCAGAAATATATTCCGAATAATGCTTGGCTCTTTCGTTATTCAAAATGAGTTCCAAAAGTGTTGAATATCCATCGCCAATAGCGGTCAAATATTTTTTTAGGGTAACTGAGGTGATTTTCCCGGTTTTTTCACCTGGAATTCTGTGATAAAAAATGCCGCATTCATTTTTGTAATCTACAAATTCCTGAATAATTAAATTGATGGAATTGTATTTTTTAAGATAAAAGGAAAGTTCAGCTTCATTTTTAATCTTTGATACCAGCAATCCCCTAAAGCCAATGTCTGGTTTAATAATTAAAGGAAAATTAATGTTGTTTTTGATGATTTTTGGTAAAATGTCTTGAATATTTTCATCTTTTTCGACATAAATGGTAATAGGACTATAGTCGGATGGCAGCATTTGAATGGTTTTATATTTTGATTCCAATCCGTTTCCCGAACCTTCCATTCCCGGATTAACGGCTGAAAAAAAACCGAAACTTCTCGCCTTTATGGCCAGATAAAAAGCATAAGGCAATAGCGGAACATAAAACATATAGGTTGGCCAGAATTCCCAATTTGTAATTTTTTTTAAATTACCGATTTTCATTATTTGCGGTTAAAAAGAGCATTTAAAATTATTTTAATGCCCAAAATTCCTAACACAATGGCCGTTATGGCCAATATGACACCTATAATTAAGTATAAATAATTGTTTTGTTGTTTGATTGCTTTAAACCCAATAGTGATTAAAATTGGCGCCGCAATTAAAAGGGGCAAAGTAGCCAATTCATATTTTAAACCTCTAAACAATTCTTTTCTATCTGTTCCCATGGGTATAATTTTGGATTGCCGTTCGCACGTTTTTGTGTATTTTTAGTAATTTAACGGCTTTTTCTTCTGAGATATTCAATTCTTCCATCAGCATTTTTGTTCCCCTAATCAACAGCTTGTCGTTCGATAATTGCATATCAACCATTTTATTGCCTTTTATTTTCCCAAGTTGGATCATAACGCTGGTTGAAATCATGTTTAAAACAAGCTTTTGGGCGGTGCCGGCTTTCATTCTTGAACTTCCGGTTACAAATTCAGGTCCTACCAAAACCTCAATGGGGAATTTTGCAATTTTTGCCAGCGGACTTCCAATATTGCACGTAATGCATCCGGTTAAAATACCATTTTCATTGCATTTTTTGATGCCGTTAATCACATAAGGCGTTGTTCCTGATGCGGCAATTCCAATGACAATATCGTTGCTGTTGATGTGATGCTCTTTTAAATCTTCCCAACATTGTGTGATGGAATCTTCGGCAAATTCAACAGCTTTTCTGATGGCGGTATCGCCTCCGGCAATAATACCAACAATCAAATTGTGAGAAACGCCAAAAGTGGGCGGACATTCAGAAGCATCCAGTATTCCAAGTCGGCCGCTTGTTCCTGAACCGACATAAAATAATCTGCCGCCTTTTTTCATCTGTTGATCGATTGCCTGAACCAATTTTTCAATGGAGGGAATCGCTTTTTCAACGGCAAAAGGAACTGTTTTATCTTCGGAATTGATGTGCGTTAGCAATTCAGTGACATTCATTTTTTCCAAATGAGTGTAATTGGAGGCTTGCTCAGTAGTTTTTGTGAAATCCATTTTTCAAAAATACTAATTTTTGATTGGTTCTGATTTTTTGTGATAACTTATTTCAACAGGATAAAAGTATATAAAAAAAGCAAGAATTTAATTCTTGCTTTTTTTATGAATAGTAAAAATCTCTTTTGAAATCTTTTCAAACCAAAATTAATAAGCCTTTGATGCTATATTTATTGAAGTTATTGATGCGATGATGGCATTCAAAGTTTTGCTTGGTCTCATCGCTTTATTGGCCAAATTATCGTCAATTCTGTAATAGCCGCCAACGTTAACCGGCGCTCCTTGCGCGCTGTTTAATTCATTTATAATAACAGCTTCATTCGCAGTCAGTTCTTTTGCGACAATGGAAAAAATTTCCTTTAATCCAGCATCTTCATTTTGCGCGGTCAAAGCCTCGGCCCAATAAGTTGCCAAATAATAGTGACTTCCCCTATTGTCTAATTCTCCAACTTTACGAGAAGGAGACTTGCTGTTGTCTAAGAATTTGTCTGTGGCCTCATCCAAAGTTTCCGCCAATATTAAAGCCTTTGGCATATTGTAGTTTTTTCCTAAATGCTCCAAGGAAACAGCCAATGCTAAAAATTCGCCTAAAGAATCCCATCTTAAATGGCCTTCTTCAACAAATTGTTGCACATGTTTTGGCGCAGAACCACCAGCGCCAGTTTCAAATAAGCCTCCACCGTCCATTAAAGGAACAATGGATAACATTTTCGAACTTGTGCCTAATTCCAATATCGGGAAAAGGTCGGTTAAATAGTCACGCAATATATTTCCTGTTACGGAAATGGTGTCCAAACCTCTTTTAACCCGGTCTAAAGTATACAGAGTGGCATCTTCTGGTGTCATTATCTGAATGTCTAAGCCTGTTGTGTCGAAGTTTGGTAAATAGGTGTTTATTTTTTTGATAATTTGTGCATCATGCGTCCTGTTTTTGTCTAACCAAAATATTGCAGGAACATTTGTTGCTCTAGCCCTGCTTACTGCCAGTTTAATCCAATCCTGAATAGGTGCGTCTTTTACCTGGCACATTCTCCAGATGTCTCCTTTTTCAACTTTGTTTTCCAAGAGTATATTTCCTGAAGCATCTGCAACCTGTACAGTTCCGTTTTCTTTGATTTCAAAGGTTTTATCATGGGAACCATATTCCTCCGCTTTTTGGGCCATTAAACCAACATTGGGAACCGTTCCCATTGTTCTTGGGTCGAAAGCACCATGTTTTTTGCAGAAATCGATGGTTGCAGAATAGATACCTGCATAAGTGCTGTCGGGAATCACTGCTTTTACATCTTGTAATTTTCCGTCGGCATTCCACATTTTGCCTGATTCACGAATCATAGCAGGCATGGAAGCATCAATAATTACATCACTTGGCACATGAAGATTTGTTATGCCTTTATCAGAGTTAACCATCGCAATGGCAGGGCCATTTTCTAAACAAAATTTGATATCTGCTTCAATTTCCGACTTTTGGGCTTCGGGCAAGCCTTGAATTTTACTGATCAAATCTCCAAAACCATTATTTACGTCAACACCAAGTTCTTTAATAAGTAGGCTGTGTTTTTCAAATACATCTTTAAAGAAAGCCGTCACGGCATGTCCAAAAATGATTGGGTCAGAAATTTTCATCATCGTTGCTTTCATATGCAATGAAAACAAGACATTTTTTTCTTTGGCATCTTTAATTTGTTCTTCCAGAAATTTTACCAGAGCTTTTTTGCTCATAAAAGTGGCGTCAATAATTTCACCCGGCAGCAAAGTTGTTTTTTCCTTTAATACGGTAACAGATCCCATTTGATTGGCAAATTGAATTTTAACGTCTCCGCCTTCAGCAACAGTGATGGATTTTTCATTAGAGAAAAAATCACCATCTTTCATGGTAGATACATGAGTTTTTGAATCTGCCGACCAGGCGCCCATAGAGTGCGGGTTCTTTTTGGCATAATTTTTAACGGCTTTCGGTGCCCTGCGATCGGAATTTCCTTCGCGTAATACAGGATTCACCGCCGAGCCTTTCACTTTATTGTATTTTAGTTGTATGTCTTTTTCTTCAGGTGTTTTAGCTTCATCAGGATAATTTGGAATGGCGTAACCCAATGCCTGCAGTTCCTTTATGGCTGCTTTTAATTGTGGTTCTGAAGCAGAAACATTTGGTAATTTTATAATGTTTGCTTCAGGTGTTTTTGCCAAATTTCCTAGTTCAGTCAAGGTATCTGGAACGCATTGTTCTGGCGTTAAAAATTCCGGGAATAAAGCTAAAATTCGGCTCGCTAAGGAAATGTCTTTGGTTTCAACTTCAATACCTGCCGGTTTTGTGAAAGCTTCAACAATTGGAAAAAATGAATAAGTAGCTAAAGCGGGTGCTTCATCAGTTTTGGTATAAATTATTTTAGGTGTTTTGCTCATAATTTTTTGTGATTTAAAAACTATAATTATCAATAATTCAGAAATTATAGCAGGGTAAATTAATTTCGTTTAACGTTGTGCAAATATAGCGAATATTAAGGGGAAAATCGCCTTCGAAAACGTTATAAATAAGGGCTTAATTTTGTTTTTAATTTAAAAAATGCAGATGATTTTTGCAGAAATTGCAATGGCTAAAAAACAAAAGCCATAATAATGATTGCTCAGTATTATGGCTTTTTGCTGAAACACTTTTTTTAATAAGTTACCAGATAAAGATTTAGTCGTTTTCGCTATTCTCCTTAAAGAACAGCATACTCTTAAATTTTTCACTGCAACTTGTTTTTCTTACGAATCAAGTTCTTATTAAATTAGACGTTTCTTTTAAAACAGTGTCTAAAACTTTGTTGTAATTCCTAAAAACTACCCGATTTAAGATGCTGTTTTAAAAAGTGCTTTTAAAACCATGTTCCATTTATTCATGCTAAATACTGGGCACATTACTTGTTAAAGCGCGGTTTTAAAAACTATGTTCAAGAACATATAGAACTTAGCATTGCGGTTTTTTGATTCAACTTTAAAATTTTCATTCTAAAGTTTATGTTAAGCCTTACTGCTAATTCTTTTGTAAATTAAACACCTAAATTTTAATTTTCCAAATTTATAATCCTTTTGTTTTCAACAAGATATGAACCTGACTTATGAACAAATGTTAATAATCAAAAAACCCGTTTTGAAATTTCAAAACGGGTTTTATATTTTTTTAAGGAAAGCAGATTAATAACGTCTTTTCTCTTTAATTCTTGCTTTTTTACCTGTTAAACCTCTAAAGTAGAAAATACGTGCTCTACGTACGCTACCTTGTTTGTTCACTTCAATTTTTTCAATTGCTGGTAAGTTTAGCGGAAAAATACGTTCAACACCAACAGTTCCCGACATTTTTCTGATGGTAAATGTTTCAGATGCGCCTGCGCCTCTTCGTTGAATCACCGTACCTCTAAAATGTTGGGTACGTTTTTTTTCACCTTCTCTAATTTCGTAGTACACAGTAACAGTGTCTCCTGCCTGAAATTCTGGTAACTCATTTGCAGTTACAAATTTGTCTTGTACAAATTTTACTAAATCTTCCATTGTTAATTTTTTAATGGGTTTTTCAATGACCAACATTCACGATTTTCGTCAGAGGTTAATTTTGAGTGTGCAAATTTAATAAAAAAGATCAGTCTTCCAACAAATCTGGCCTTATTTTTTTTGTTCTTTCCATCGCTTGTTCATTTCTCCATTCGTCAATCCTGGGAAAATTGCCCGACAACAGAATTTTTGGCACTTCAAGCCCTTTATATTCAGCTGGTCGTGTGTAAACCGGAGGCGAAAGTAAATTGTCCTGAAACGAGTCGGTCAATGCAGATGATTCATCACCTAAAACGCCCGGAATCAGTCTAATAATGGCATCGCATAAAACTGCCGCACCCAATTCCCCGCCGCTTAAAACGTAATCTCCTATAGAAATTTCTTTGGTAATCAATAATTCTCTAACACGCTGATCCACACCTTTGTAATGTCCGCAAAGTATCAAAATATTTTCAGCCAAAGAAAGCGTATTTGCCATTTGCTGGTTTAAAGTCGGCGCATCTGGCGTCAGGTAAATAATTTCGTCATAATCGCGCGCTGCTTTTAATTCCAATATGCATTTGTCAATAGGTTCAATCATCAAAACCATTCCCGCGCCGCCGCCAAACTGGTAATCGTCAATTTTTCCGTAGTCATTCAAGGCGTATTTCCTCAAATCATGAAAATGAACTTCCACCAAATTTTTGTCGATGGCACGTTTAATAATCGAATATTCAAACGGACTTTTAATCAGTTCGGGTGAAACGGTAATGATATCAATTCGCATTCGGCAAAGATAAATAACAAATAACAATTATAGATAATATTTTGGGCGTTCCCGCCAAAAAAGCGGTCGTGCTTTCACTACTCGCTTTTTTTATTTGCAAAAAGCAACCAAAAAATAGCTCAAACAGACCGTTCAATCACTAACGCGAATTGATTTACGATTTTTGATTTACGATTTTAGAAGATTAAAAAAACGTATAAAATTACAATTCAAAATTTAAAATCGCTCGCATTTCACCATTCTGTCAACGCCGTAAATATCCTTTTTAAGTTCAATATGCTTAAATCCTCTTGATTTTAGTAAATCAACGGTTTCTGCACCTAAATATTGGTTGATTTCAAAATACAAAACGCCATTTTCTGTCAGATGCTTTTTGGCCAGTTCGGCAATTTTATCATAAAATAAAAGCGGATTTTCATCTTTCACATATAAGGCAATATGCGGTTCATTAGACAATACGTTTTGTTGCATTTGATCTTTTTCCAATTCACGAACGTAGGGCGGATTGCTTACGATAATGTCGAAATTAGTTGATAATTTTTCTATCGTTAAAATGTCAGCTTGTATAAAATCAACAGTCGCTTGGTTAAATTCTGCATTTTTTTTGGCAACATTTATCGCTTCTGCAGAAATATCTAACGCAAAAACTTGTGCATTCGGCAAGTTTTTGGCCAAGGAAATGGCAATACAGCCACTTCCGGTTCCCACATCCAAAATTTTCAACGAATTATCCTTTTTGTGATTTTGTATGATCCAATCTACCAATTCTTCTGTTTCCGGCCTGGGAATCAATACGTTTTTATCGACTTTAAACATCAATCCGTAAAAGGCGGTTTCCCCTACAATATATTGAATGGGAATTTGATTTTTTAATTTCAATAAAGCGTTTTGCAGAAATTCAAAATCGTCATTGTCAAGTTCAAAATTGTGTTCCAGCGCCAATTGAATTCTGGATAAATGCAGCTTAAATTCAACCAATATCGTAAAAAATGATTGAATTTCAGTTTCAGGATATAAATAGGCGAGATCCGAAAAAAAATGGCGTTTAAATTCTTGGATCAGCATTACAATTCTTTTAACATCCACAAATTACAGGAATAATGTCCGGTGTCTCCCATCGGCGCTTCTAAATCTATAAAACCGACTTTTCGGTATAATTTTCTGGCATCTTCCATATACGGCAAGGTTTCCAAATAACACTGTTCAAATCCAAATTCCTTGGCTTTTTGCAGACAGGTTTCCATCATCTTGCTTCCCAAGCCAACGCCTCTTGCTTCGGGTAAAAAGTACATTTTTTGCAGCTCACAAACATTTCCTTCATAATTGTCCAACTGTTTTATGCCGGCACCGCCAAAAATTTCACCGTCTTTTTCAATCACATAATAAATGGCTTTTTCGGTATCATAAGCTTCATATAAAGTATCCAAAATTTTATCGGCATACGCAGTTCCAACTTTCGGAACACCAAATTCAATCAAAATTTTACGGATGACTTTGGCTATTTTCGGATTGTCCTTCAGTTGAATTTCTCTGATTTTAAAGTTGTTATGAGTCATTTTATTATGTTATTTTTGTGGGGTGAATATACACGAAAAATATATAAATCGCTGCATCGAACTTGCTAAAAATGGCTTGGGCGCTACCTATCCCAATCCGTTGGTTGGCAGCGTCATTGTTCTAAACGATAAAATAATAGGCGAGGGCTGGCACCAAAAAGCGGGCGAACCGCATGCGGAAGTAAATGCCATCAATTCTGTAAAAGACAAATCGTTGTTAAAAAAGGCAACGATTTATGTGAATCTTGAGCCGTGTTCTCATTACGGAAAAACGCCGCCCTGTGCCAATTTAATTGTGGATAACGGCATCAAAAAAGTGGTTATTGGCAGTGTCGATTCCAACAGTAAAGTGAGCGGAAAAGGGATTTTGCATTTACAAAACAATGGCTGCGAGGTAATTGTTGGTGTTTTGGAAAAAGAATGTTTAAATCTGAATAAGCGCTTTTTTACGTTCCATAACAAAAAAAGACCATTTATTATGTTGAAATGGGCCGAAACGCAAGACGGATTTATAGATAAATTGCGTAACGACAATTCGGAAAATTCCCCAAACTGGATTTCTAACACGTATTCTCAGCAGCTGGTTCATAAAATGCGGGCTCAAGAACAGGCAATTTTGGTGGGAACCAATACTGCTTTAAATGATAACCCAAAATTAAATGCAAGAAATTGGTTTGGACTGGATCCGGTTCGGATTGTGTTGGACAAATCATTAAAAATTCCTTTTGATTATAACTTATATGACGGAAGCGTAAAAACGATTGTTATCACTGAAAATGCACCCGTTAAGAGTGTAAACAAAAACACCCATTTTGAAAAGATTGATTTCAGTAAAAACCTTGCGGAACAAATTTGTGTCATTTTGTATGAACATGAAATTCAATCAGTCCTAATTGAAGGCGGTTCGCAAATGCTGAACACCTTTATAACCGAAAATTTATGGGATGAAGCCTTTGTTTTTGTGGGAAACAAGAATTTCGAAAACGGATTAAAAGCACCAGAACTGAAAAAAGCGCCCAATGAAATTCAGAAAATTTCAGATGACGCTTTAAAGATTTACAGGAATGGTTAATGATTAAGTTGAATTTTCGTTTCAATTTAAATATTTTTTCGGTTTTTAAAACTACTCCTAAATAGATTTCTTCTAAAAATTAATCTAACTTTTTAACATAAGTATATTTAATATTAAAATTGTTGATTTTCTCATATTTAGGATTCTTAATATCTTTAAGTATTTGATATGGAACATTTAGAGTCCATGAATATATAGAAATAGATAATAATAATATTTTAAATAAATTAAAATATTTTGGTTTTGAATAGTTCTCAAAATAATTAATTATTGCAATGAATATTAAAAAACTTCCTGGTGCGAGGAGTCTATAGTTCAATTCTTCAATGTAACCATTCCAACTGAGAATAATCATAAATATTAAATAGATTAAGCCTATTGATGAAAATATAAGAGGCAAAATAATGAATTGCTTACTTGTGCTTTGATTAATAATTGATTTTCTATATTTTACAAATAATAAAAAAAATAATATAAATTGAAATAAGGGGAAAGCAATATCTTTCCAAATGACATGATTTGAGTAAA
>JAVVEF010000093.1:0-11262 GCA_032251275.1 Lutibacter sp. | reverse complement strand
ATTTTGCTCGATTTTGTTAGTGTTCTGGCAGAGAGGAAGGGATTCGAACCCTCGATACGTTGCCGTATACACGCTTTCCAAGCGTGCGCCATCGTCCACTCGGCCACCTCTCTAAATCTGTTAATTCCCCAGGTACATTTCAATTAAACCTTTTGGGGTTTCAACGGTAATTTTTTTATTTTCTCTGTCCACTTTTTTGATAAAATGGTCAATCATCGGGATAAAAACTTCCGTTCCGTTACTGTTTACCTCAAACAATGGTTGGGCAGTTGAATCATTAATGCCGGTGATAACGCCAACATAGCCATAATTGACATCTTCTATATCAAAATTAATAATTTCATGAAAATAGAACTTATTTCCTGTCAGTTTTGGCAAAAACTCCATAGGCAAATACAATTCCGAACCTAAAATGGCATCGGCATCCGCTTCGCTTTCCACATCTTCAAATCGCACGCGCAACTGATTTCCTTTTTGCAAAATGCTTTCTACAATAAAAAATGGAACCAGGTCATTGCCCAAAGCAACAAAAACTGATTCCAAATCTTCGTATAGTTCCGGTTCATCTGTATCTAATTTGATAACAACTTCCCCTTTAAAACTGTGTTTTCTAACGATTTTGCCTAAATAAAAACAATCTTCTTTACGCATTATCGCTAAAAATTAATTACTCGGTTTTTCCTTCTTCTGAAGCAGCAGCTTGTGCGTCATCAATTGTTTCAGGAGCTATTTCTTCCACTACTTCTTTAGCAGCTTTTTCAGCATCTTTTTTGTCGGCTTCAGCTTTAATGGCAGCATTTACAGCTTCATTTGCAGCAGCTTTACGCTCTTCATTCACTTTTACTTCTGCCTCAAAAGCTTTGGCGATTGCATCAGTTTCAGCTTTTGCCAAGCCTTGTTTTTTAGCGTCAATTTTTCCTGATTTTTCATCTAACCAAGCTTGAAATTTTGCTTCAGCTTGCTCTTCTGTTAAAGCACCTTTTCTTATTCCGCCTGCCAAATGATTTTTTAGCATTACCCCTTTATAAGATAAAATTGCTTTTGCAGTGTCTGTTGGTTGTGCTCCGTTTTGCAACCATTTTACAGCGCCATTAACATCTAAGTCGATGGTTGCCGGATTTGTGTTTGGATTGTAAGTTCCAATTTTTTCTAAATACTTACCATCTCTTGTTGAGCGCACATCTGCAGCAACAATCCAATAAAATGGTTTTCCTTTTTTACCGTGTCTTTGTAATCTAATTTTTACTGGCATATTTTTAAATTTTAAGGTACGAAACCTTGGTTATTAATTAGGGTTGCAAATATAATAAGTTAATTTCAAATAACACGTTCAATTTCAGCATATTTTAAGGCAATCTTTCAAATCTCAAAAACACTTAAAATAAAAGCACTTTCCGTGTTAAATTTATGTATGAAAATGAATAATATTTTTCTCATAAACATACAAATATTTGATTAATTTTATGATTTATGCACAATTTTATAGGTTTCCTTATGATGTCATTTGGGATTATCTGTTTCCTTTAAACATTTAAGAAAAATTTAGGATTGTTAATAAAAAAATCCGTCTTAGGAAGTCCAAAATTTATTAAATTGTTACTTTTAACAACTCATTTATCAGCAAAAAATTCAGCCACATGTTTTTAATTTTTGACACAGAAACCACCGGTTTACCTAAAAATTGGAATGCCCCGTTTACCGACATTGACAATTGGCCAAGGTGTGTTCAAATTGCATGGCAACTGCATGATAAGTACGGGGAATTGATTGAACAAAAAGATTTTCTGATCAAACCCGATGGGTATAATATTCCGTATGATGTGGAACAAATTCACGGAATTTCCACCCAATTAGCCGAAGAAAAAGGGGAAGATTTAGAAACTGTTTTACGTCTTTTTAATGAAGTGCTTGCAAAATCCACTTTTGTGGTTGGCCAAAATGTGAAGTTCGACCTAAATATTATGGGTTGCGAATTTCACAGAAAAGAATTGACTACCAATTTAAATGATTTGCCGGTTTTGGACACTTGTAGCGAAACTACAGCAAACTTATGCCAGCTTAAAGGCGGACGTGGCGGAAAATTTAAATTCCCAACTTTAACAGAATTACACCAATATTTATTCGGAAATTCTTTTGGTGATGCGCACAACGCAACTGCCGATGTGGAAGCCACCACACGTTGTTTTTTGGAATTAGTTCGAAAACGGGTTTTCACCATAGAAGAACTCAAAGTTTCTTCGGATTATTTTGAAACGTTTGAAGCCAAAAATCCAACCACAATCAATGTTGTTGGCTTAAAACACATCGACCTAAAAAAAGAGAGCAAAAAATTAAAAACAAAATCAGAAGAAAATTCTGAAGAAATAACACCCGTAAAAGGCACTTCCAAAGTCCTTGAAAATGCAAATTTTGCACATTTGCATTGCCATTCGCAATTTTCCATTTTACAGTCCACTTCCAGCGTCAGCAATCTGCTTCAGGCTGCCATAAAAGACAAAATGCCGGCGGTTGCCTTAACCGATACCGGAAATATGATGGGCTCTTTTTACTTTATAAAAGAAGCGCTGGATTATAATAAATCCGCGGAAAATTTCAATAAAACTTTAGCGGAAGGCCAAGAAGCAAAACTTCCCATAAAACCAATTTTGGGCTGTGAATTTTATGTATGTGAAAATCATACGGACAAATCGCAAAAAGACAACGGCTACCACATTGTTGTTTTGGCAAAAAATAAAACTGGCTATCACAACCTCGCCAAAATGTCGTCGATTTCCAATACTGATGGATTTTATTACATTCCGCGAATCGATAAAGATATTATTGAACAATACAAAGAAGGTTTGATGGTGCTTTCCGGAAATTTATTTGGGGAAATCCCTAGCAAGATTTTAAATGTTGGCGAAAAACAAGCCGAAGAAGCTTTGATTTGGTGGAAAGAACAATTTGGGGACGATTTTTATTTGGAAGTGATGCGCCACGATCAGGAAAATGAAAATCACGTCAATGAAGTGCTGGTTGAATTTTCAAAAAAACATCAGGTAAAATTAGTCGCCACCAACAACACCTATTACACAAAACAAGAGGAATCAACCGCACACGATATTTTATTGTGCGTAAAAGATGGCGAAAAAATAGCAACACCCATAGGAAAAGGAAGAGGTTTTAGGTATGGTTTGCCAAACAACGAATACTATTTCAAATCGCAGGAACAGATGAAAACTTTGTTTGCCGATTTGCCTGAAGCCATCGCCAATATTAAGGAAATTGTAGATAAAGTTGAAATTTATACCTTGGCGCGTAACGTGTTGCTGCCAAAATTTGCCATTCCGCAGGAATTTGTAAATCCGGAAGACGCCATCGACGGCGGTGTTAGAGGTGAAAACGCCTATTTGCGACATTTGACTTATGAAGGCGCCAAAAAAAGATATGGCGAAATATTGACGGATGACATCAAGGAACGACTTGATTTTGAACTATCAGTTATTGAAAAAACCGGCTATCCGGGCTACTTTTTAATTGTTTGGGATTTCATTTTAGAAGCCCGAAAAATGGATGTTGCGGTTGGACCCGGCCGGGGTTCGGCAGCAGGTTCTGTGGTAGCCTATTGTTTGTGGATCACCAATATTGATCCCATAAAATACGATTTGCTTTTTGAGCGTTTCTTAAATCCTGATCGGGTTTCCCTTCCTGATATCGATATTGATTTTGATGACGAAGGAAGGCAAAAAGTGATTGATTTCGTGATCAACAAATACGGCGCCAGTCAGGTGGCACAAATTATTACTTATGGCACAATGGCCGCAAAATCTTCCATCAGAGATACGGCTCGTGTGCTGGATTTGCCATTGTTTGATGCCGACAGAATCGCAAAATTGATTCCGCTGGTGAAGCTCAAAAACATTTTTGGGGAAGACGAAAAAAGCAAAGCGATCATTAAGGGTTTAAGGTCGGAAGATTTAGAAAACGTAAACGAACTTCGGCGAATTGCAGCTGGCGACGACTTGGCTGCCCAAACCATCAATCAGGCCCGCGCATTGGAAGGTTCTGTCAGAAATACAGGAACACATGCATGCGGCGTCATCATTACACCCGAAAATATTACCAATTTAATTCCGATTGCCACAGCGAAAGATACAGATATGTATGTGACGCAATTCGACAATAATGTGGTGGAAAGTGCCGGCTTGCTAAAAATGGACTTTTTAGGATTAAAAACCTTGTCCTTAATTAAAGACACCCTAAAAATTATCAAAGGAAAACACGGCATTGAGTTGGTTCCTGATGATTTTCCTTTGGATGATCCCAAAACTTATGAACTTTTTCAGCGCGGTGAAACCATAGGCATTTTCCAATATGAGTCTTTTGGAATGCAAAAACATTTGAAATCGCTAAAACCAACCCAGTTTGCCGATTTAATTGCGATGAATGCCTTGTACCGTCCGGGTCCGATGGAATATATTCCCTTGTTTATTATGCGTAAACACGGAGAAGAAGCCATTGAATACGACTTGCCGGTGATGGAAGAAATTCTGAAGGAAACTTATGGCGTTACCGTTTATCAGGAGCAGGTGATGTTGCTTTCCCAAAAAATTGCAGGTTTTACAAGAGGTGAAGCGGATATGTTGCGTAAAGCGATGGGGAAAAAGATTTTGGAATTGTTGGTGAAATTGAAGCCTAAATTTATCACAGGAGGAAAAGCCAACAACCATCCGGAACCCGTTTTGGAGAAAATATGGAAAGATTGGGAAGCCTTTGCCGAATATGCTTTTAACAAATCGCATTCCACCTGTTACGCCTATATCGCTTACCAAACAGCTTATTTAAAGGCAAATTATCCTGCAGAATTTATGGCGGCGGTGTTGTCGAACAATATGAGCGACATTAAGCAAATTTCCTTTTTTATGGAAGAATGCAAAAGAGCGGGGATAAACGTTTTAGGGCCAGACATTAATGAATCTTTTTACAAATTTGCCGTAAACAAAGAAGACGCCATCCGTTTTGGAATGGGTGCCATCAAAGGTGTTGGCGCATCAGCAGTTGCCGCCATTGTTGATGAACGCAAGAAAAACGGAAATTATTCTTCTATTTTCGATTTAACCAAACGCATCGATTTGCGCGCTGCGACCAAAAAAGCTTTCGACGGACTCGCGATGGCCGGTGGATTTGATTCTTTCACCAATGTGCACCGTGCACAATATTATCAACCGGACGAAAAAGGCGTTTCATTTATTGAACGTGTTATTCGTTACGGCAGTAAATTTCAGGAAAATAAAAACTCAGCGCAGGTTTCATTGTTTGGAGAAGCCTCTGAAATACAGTTTCCTGAACCTGAAATTCCGCAGGCACAAAAATGGGGAATGATGTATAAATTGTCGCGGGAAAAAGAAATGGTGGGCATTTATATTTCCGGTCATCCGCTTGATGAATTTAGAAATGAAATCGATTATTTCTGCAATTCAACAGTGCGTGTTTTTAAAGAAGATCTCAATAAATATATAGGTTCCACGATGACTTTTTCGGGAATTTTAACAGATGTGCAGCACAAAACTTCCCAAAACGGAAATGAATGGGGCTCATTTACAGTAGTCGATTACAGCGACAGCCACGAATTCAGGATTTTTAAGGACGATTATTTGAAATTTAAACCTTATTTGTTTGAAGACGCTTTTCGACAAATCAGGGTTTCTGTTACTGCCGGATGGCGCAATAAAGACGGCAAACTTTCCGAGCCTCGAGTTAATTTTACCGACATTCAAATTTTACAGGATGTGCTGGAAAAACAAACTAAAAAACTCACCATCAGTTTAGACATCAATAAAATCGACAAACATAAAGTGGAAGAAATTCACAAAATCATGAAGGAAAATGAAGGCACTGTTCCGGTAGATTTTATCGTGTATGATTTGGCTGAAAACGTAAAATTAAATCTGCACAGCAAATCCGTGAAAGTAAAAGTGGACAACAATTTTCTGAAAATCCTTAAAAATGAAGAAATCCATTTTAAGCTGAATTGATTTTGTTTGGTTATTGGTTTAACTAAAAACTACTTAAATAATCAACTATTAAGGTTAGCGTCAAAAAAATCAATAAAAAGTATTAATTTAGGCAATGAATTTAACTACCAGAATTAGATGAAACGAGCCATAACAAATTTTGATACACACAGAAAGATTAATGGTGAACTGCATCTGTACCAATAAAAAATAAATAATAAACAGAATGAATTACCTCGAGGCAGAGCCATCGAGGTATCTATCGGAAGAAAGTAAATTTTTAGTTTTATGAAAACCTTAGGTTTTCAAACTTTCCTCTCTAACCTCGAGGCAGAGCCTCGAGGAATTTAACTGATTAAACGAGCCATAACAAATTTTGATACACACAGAAATGATTAATGGCGAACTGCATCTGTACCAATAAAAAATAAATAATAAACAGATGAAAAACAATTATGTTGATTTTATTTCGGATGAACACTTACTTAATTGCATTGAAAATTTGCACAAAGCGTATTTAAAAGCTAAGAACAATATCACGAAAAAGAATTTTTACAGCAATAAAGTTGACACAATCAAGTTAACTTTTGACGCCCAATTCAATGCTATTAATCAAGAAAATTTAATCCAAGCAGAAATATTGCGCCAAATCGACAAGTCGATAAATAATTCCATCGGTACTTTTCACGAGCAAATTTTAGGGGGAATTAAAGGTTATCAAATTGGAAATCTGAGTGGTTTTGACATAAAAGCGAATGATAATACATTGTTTGCAATTTTTAAATTTAATGAAATATCCAAAAATATTGAAGACTGTATTTTTGAAAAACTCACAAAAAAAGCACAACTTATTAAAAAAGCTAAATTTTATTTGGTTGATTTTACTATTGATGCCAATTATTTTGAAAAATGGATTGTCGGAAATGAAGAATACAAAGTAAGTCACAAAAATGTATATAAAATTTCTTTGCAAAGTTTTTATGATTTGATGACTTTAAAAGTGAATTCACTTTCTGATCTTCAAAATAAATTACAATCAGCAATCCAAGATTTTTCAAAATTAAATACTACCCAACGGCCATCTTAACAGTCGATTTCCATAAATAAGGTGGCAAAGGTTCTTTTAATACCCAATTAATATTCATCGGTTTTGCGCCATAATGTTCTTGATAATTAACATGTCCCAAAAACACATATCCCATTGTATTTCCATATTGGTCAGTGTTTTTTTCTCTTACGAAGAGTAATATTTTCTTGTTGTTTTTCTGATGATTTATATATGATAATCCTTTACCTATCTCAGGTTTTGATAAGTTTTGAGATTGCCAATGAAAAATCTTGTCATTGATGGCGTAATCATTATACATGGTTGTTGGGGAATAATTTTTTTCAGTTTTTTCTAATGTTACCAGCAACAGCTCTGTATTTTTATCCACTAAATTAACAACACCTTCTCTATTGCTAGATTTTTTCAAAAAGGTACTGTCACCAAATGCTGCCAAAATTTGCTCTCTTGTATAGCGGCTATGAACTTTTAATGGTTGTGTATAATCAAGTTGAATTTCTTTTTCAATAAAATCTATTTTATCGATTAATATTTCAAGAACTTCGATTATTTCATCCGTCAAAACTTTATTATTGCCTATTAATCTGATACTTTCTTCAAGAGAATTTAAATTTCCAACAGTTTGCCAAATATCATAATAAAGCATCAAACACATTGATTTTTTTTCAGCAGAAAGTTTGTCAAAGTCAACATTAAAATCATTTTTAGCCAATGTTAGTATAAATTGAAAGTAAGAATATGAATTACAAGAAAGCCACTTTTTGGAAATAGCTCTGTAAATTTCATTTTCATTTAACGGATTAAACTCTTCGATTTGTTCAGCTTTCACACACAATCTTTTCCAATTTCCTTTTTTATAAATTATTTGCAATGGAATATGATAAAAATTTGAAAAGTTTTTTAGAGTAAGAGGTAAAGTTGCTTGATGTTTATAATTACGAATTTTATTTAAAAGTTGGTTGATATTTAAAGAAGTTGCGTTGTGAATATTTTGTAAAATAAAATGTTTTGCTTTCTTTTCTAAATTAATAGTACAACCCAAAGGCAAATGCGGGAAATCATCTTCTAATTCTTTTTGAATTGAAGTATTTGTTTTGCCAACCAATGCTCTAAATTTACCTTCATAGTCATATTCTGGCCTTGAATTTCCTACAAAATCCAACACAGTTAAACATTCTTTACCTTCTGCTAATCGCAAACCTCTACCAAGTTGTTGGAGAAAAACAGTTAGGCTTTCCGTGGGTCTAAGAAATAAAACCGTGTCAATTTCTGGAATATCAATTCCTTCATTGAAAATATCAACTACAAATAGATAATTAATTTGTTTGCTTGAAAATCTTTTTCTGATTTCATCTCTTAATTCATTTCTTGAACTCACTAAATAATCAGCCTTAAAACCAGATAGCGTAAATTTTTCTGCCATATATTGCGCGTGTTCCTGTGTGATACAAAAGCAAAGCGCTCTTACATCGTTTATATTTGTAAGATACTTGTTTAAGTTTGTAATAATTTCGCCTGTTCTCCTATCACTTTTGGTATAAATATTTGTAAGCTCACTAGGTAAATATCTTCCATTTTGCCAAGTAACATTGGATAAATCAATACTATCAGTAATTCCAAAATACTGAAAAGGACAAAGTAATTTTCTGTTAAGTGCTTCTGGTAATCTTATTTCAGCCGCAATTACATTACAAAAATCCTTCAGAATATCTTCATTATCCATTCTTTCTGGAGTAGCTGTTAAACCCAGAAGTATTTTAGGATTAAAATGTTTCAAAATAGAACGATAACTTGAAGCAGCAATATGATGAACTTCGTCTACAATAATAAAATCATAAAAAGTGTCAGAAAGTTGTAGCGAATCTACTCTATTATTCAACGTTTGAACAGAAGCAAAAATACAATCATATTTTTCTGGCTCAATTCCGTCAACCCACAATTCACCATAATTATTATCTTTTAATACACCTTGAAATGTTGCTTGTGCCTGTTGCAGAATTTCTTTGCGATGCGCAACAAATAATAATTTTGCCGTCGGAAAATTTTTTCTGAAATTTTTAAAATCAAAAGCCGAAATTACAGTTTTTCCAGTACCTGTTGCCGCTACAATTAAATTTCTATATCGATTATGCACAACTCTTTCGGTTTCTAATTTTTCTAAAATCTCATCTTGAAACGGAAAAGGTTTTAGGTCAAAATAAGTAGACGAATTATTTCTTTCGTATGATTTTTCCCTTTTTAAAGCAACCCTTAATTTTTCACTGTCTCTCGATTTGTCAAACAATTCAAATTCTTTATCTTGCCAATAAGTTTCAAATGTTTTCTGAAATTTATCAATAATATGGCCAACTTCTTTTGTGGTCACCTTCAAATTCCATTCTAAACCATTGGTTAACGCAGAACGGGAAAGATTTGAAGATCCTATATAACCCGTATGGAAACCTGTGTTTCTGTAAAATAAATACGCTTTTGCGTGAAGCCTTTCATTATCAGTATTGTACGAAACTTTTATTTCCGTATTTTTTAAACTTGATAGGTATTCAACTGCTTTTAAGTCCGTAGCGCCCATATATGACGTTGTAATAATTTTTAATTGGCCGCCTCTTTCCGTAAATTCAAGCAATTCCTTTTCAAAAATTCTTATTCCTGTCCATTTAATAAATGAAACAAGGAAATTTATTTTATCCGATGATAAAATTTCTTTTTTAATTTCGCTTTCTAGTGAAATCCCAGCATTACTTCCCGTAAACAATTCACTTTGTGACAATCTTGTATAAGGAGTAATCTCTTTGAGATATTTTTCAAAATCAGAAAAATTAGCATTTAATTTTGAAAAAATTGCAGCAAGAATTTTTGCTTCGGTGGCTATTAAATCTTCATCAAAATCACTATTGTTTAATTCCTTTTTTAAAAGAAAAATAATTTTATTGGAAAGTGCAATTTGCTTTTCAATGCTATCATCACCAGAAATAAGGTTTAGTGCAAATCTTATTACTTCCGATAAATATTGAGAAAATAATCTTGCCGCTTCATTTTTATCAATTTCATTCTGTTTGATGTAAAATTTATCTTTATCTAAATCATTAATTTTTGAAGAAACTAGTTTGGTTATTAATTGTTCGTAGATACCGGTTTGATTCATAGCATTATTTGATGGATTCTAATTTATATATTTTTCAAGCAGTCAATTCCCGAAACAACTTTTCTAAATTTTTGTTTTTTGTGGTCAGGTTCAAGGTTTTTAATCCGTTGTCGTGCGCAAAATCAAAAACGGCCGGACGCATATCTTTTAAGGTGTCAAAAGTGAGTTCCCAAATGGTGTCGTGAACATTATTGGCAGATTTTAAATGTGGAATGTTTGCTACCAGCTGTTTTTCTACTTTATAATCAAATTCAACCTCAATGATCTGCTCCTGATTTCCTGTTAATTCCTTTAAATTTTTATCGGCAATAATTTGTCCGTTGTGAATTAAAATCACCCTATCACAAACAGCTTCAACTTCCTGCAAAATATGGGTAGAAAAAAGTACGGTTTTGTCTTTTCCCACTTCTTTGATCAAACTTCTTATTTCCGCCAATTGGTTTGGATCCATTCCTGTGGTTGGTTCATCCAAAATCAACACTTCCGGATTGTGCAGCAAGGCCGCAGCCAAACCAACACGCTGGCGATAACCTTTTGAAAGTTGGTTTATTTTTTTGTGCGCCTCGGGCGTTAAACCCACTTTTACGATTATATTTTCAATTTCATCCTTGGAAATTTTATGGACGGATGCATTGAACTGCAAGTATTCCCGCACATACATATCCAAATACAACGGATTGTTTTCCGGCAAATAACCAATGCTTTTTTGCAATTCGAGTTTGTGGGTCGAAATGTCGAAATCATTGACAAAAACCTCGCCTTCTGATGCATTTATATAACCGGTGATTATTTTCATCATCGTCGATTTTCCGGCGCCATTTGGACCCAAAAATCCGACAATTTCTCCTTTTTCTATGGAAAAACTCACGTTGTTCAACGCTTTCTGTTCTCCGTATAATTTGGTTATATTTTTTACTTCAATAGACATTTAGCAGGAATTTCAACAAAAATACATTTTAATTATAAATCAGTACTTAAAGTGCCTAAAGTTTGGAGTACTTAAAGTTAAAAATGAGCTTATCATGAGTAAAATGGGCTATCTCGAATTTTTTAATTAATAA
>JAVVEF010000092.1:0-11478 GCA_032251275.1 Lutibacter sp. | reverse complement strand
ATTAATGGCGAACTGCATCTGTACCAATAAAAAAATAAAATTTAAACAGATGAAAAAAGTATTTGTTGCAATTTTTTTGGTCATTTTTTCAATTAACAATTTGAAAGCCCAAAAAAGAGATATAGTTCAATACAAGCAAAATTGGGACAAACAGCAGATATTTTGGGGATATTTTTTGGGGTTGAATATGAAAGATTACAAAATTTCTTACAAAACAAACAATGCTTTTATTGTTTCAACGCCAAGTATGGGTTTTGAAGTTGGCCTGATTGGCGATTTGCGTTTGCACAATAATATTAGCTTAAGGCTTGAGCCGGGACTTTCAAGCAATTCAAAAGAATTGGCGTTTACACATATTCCGGGAGGTCCAAAAGACAGTATTAGAGAAGTGAATTCAACTTATTTCAGGGTTCCGTTATTGCTGAAATTTAATACAAACAGGTTAGATAATATGCGACCTTATGCCATTGCCGGCGTTTCTTACGATTACAATTTTTCCAGCAATCAGGACAATCCCGATGATAATTCCGATGGAGAATTCCGAACCAAAAAGAACAATTTTTCCTATGAACTTGGTGTCGGTGTAGATTTATATTTGCCTTACTTTATTTTTTCACCGTCCATAAGAGGCGTTTTTGCCATTAATGATGAATTGGTCAGGGACAACAATCCAAACAGTCAGTGGACAGGGCCAGTTGATTATTTTGGAACAAGGGGCGTTTTTATCAAATTTGCTTTTCACTAAGCGCCTAAGTAAATCGCTTAAATTCACTCAATAAAATTGCTGTAGCCGTTGCTACATTTAAACTTTCGGTCTGTTTTAACGCACCAAATCTTGGGATTGAAATGGTATTGGTGATTAATTTTAAAATCGATTCCCGAATGCCGTTCGCTTCATTTCCCATCACCAAAACCGCATTTTCAGGCAATGTACTTTTATAAACATTTTCACCATCCATAACCGCGGCATATTTTGGCAATATGGAATTTTGTAAATAAGTTTCCAAATCCGTATAAATTATCGATACTCTGGCCAATGAACCCATCGACGATTGCACCACTTTTTGGTTGTAGCAATCAACTGTATTTGTTGAGCAAATCAATTGATCCACCCCAAACCAATCACACAATCTAATAATCGCGCCTAAATTTCCCGGATCATTAATTTCATCCAGTGCCACAATTAAACCCGATTTTATGGAAGGTGTTGCCGAAGGAATCTTAAAAAGTGCCAAAACATTGTTTGGCGTAACCAAAGTGCTTATTTTTTTTAATTCGGTTTCAGAAATTTCAGTAACTTTCTGTAAATTTTTATAAATGGCATTGTCAACACAAAATAATTGCGCCAATTCAAAATTCGAGTTTAAAAATTCGGCCACAATTTTAGTGCCTTCTGCAACAAATAATTGATGTGCGGTCCGGTACTTTTTTTGATTTAGGCTCGTTATTGTTTTTAATTGATTTTTGCTTAAACTCATTTAATTTATCTATAAAAAATTGTAATTTGTAATACCACTGAAAAGTTATACTTTTGAAACAAATTTAAACGCTTATTTATTGAAAACCAATTTTAAAATATTAATAATTTTCGCAAGTATAATTTTTGGTTTTTCATCGTGTAACTCAGTGAAATATGTTGGTGAAGAGGAATTTTTGTTGGTAAAGAACAAGGTTGTGGTTAACGATAAAAAAAATGTCAGCGACGAAATAAACGATTATATTGTACAACGCCCCAATTCTTTGGTGCTTGGCGTTGCCATACCATTGCATTTTTACAACTTGGGAAATAAAAATTTTGAAGCCGATTTTGAGAAATGGAAAGAAGACAGTCCGGGGTGGTATAATTTTACCACAGGCGTATTTTCTGAAAAACAAGCGCGTGGCGTTCGTAATTTTAAATATAAAATGCATCAATGGATCCTAAAAAATGGGGAGCCGCCGGTTATTTTAGATTCAAAAAAAACAACGCAAACGGTTAAAAATTTAACCCAACACTATTACAACGAAGGTTTTTTTAAAGTGAAGGTAACTTCAAAAGAAAATCATTTAAAAAACAAGAAAGCTACCGTTGATTATTTTGTAGCTACAGACAAACCTTATCAGTTAGACAGCATCACAACCCTTATACAATCTAAAGTTTTAGATTCTATTTACGAGATTCATAAAGAAAAATCGGCAATAAAAGTGGGTAATCAATTTAAGTTATCATCATTTGTCAATGAACAAAACAGGTTAACAAATCTATTTAGAAACAAGGGAATTTTTCGATTTAATAAAAATGCGATAACTTTTGAGGCAGATACCTCTAACGTCAATTATAAATCGGATGTGGTGTTGCTTATTGATGGTAAAATTGGGGATTTTCCATTTATCGTTCAGAAAATTCAGAAAGTAAATATTTATACCGACTATTCCTTTACCATCGATGCAACTAATACCATTAAGGACAGCTTAAATTATAATGGGTTTTCATTTTATGCTCAGGAAAAATTAAGATACAATCCGAAGTATTTGTTAAATTCAATTTTTATTGAACCAAATGATCTTTATAAAGATGATACAAGAGAGCTAACCCGCAAAAACATTAGAGGTCTTCAAAATTTCAGGACGGTCGACATAAAATATGTTGAATTGGAAAACGAGATGCTGGAAGCTTCCATTTATTTATCGCCACTTAAAAAGTATTCAATAGGAATTAACACCGAATTGACACATTCGAATTTAAGACAGTTAGGAATTTCAGGAAAACTTTCATTTTTAGACAGAAATATCTTTAGGGGCGCAGAGTTGTTGAAATTTTCTATTCAAGGTTCTTTTTTAGATTCGAAAGATGCTACTGAAAAAGGAAAATTATTGAATGCCTGGGAAATAGGGAGCGATATTTCATTAGAACTTCCAAGATTTGTGTTTCCTGTTAAATTCGAAAAATTAATCCCGAAAAGCATGGCGCCAAAAACAATTTTTACTTTGGGAACAAGTTTGCAAAAAAATATTGGGCTGGATAAACAAAAATTCACCGGAATTGTGGATTATACTTGGGAATCATCCAGAACAAAAAATCATAGTTTTCAACTGTTGAATGCACAATTTATCAAAAATTTAAATATTGATTCGTACTTCAATATTTATAAATCCGAATTTAATGAAATTCAGGACATCGCCAGTACATATTTTAACGAAACGATAACCCCTGAAACCACCATTAGGTTTATAGAAACCAGCATTGATGAGAATTTTGAGCAAAGCAATCCGACAGAATTTAAAATCGCCAGAAATATCAGAAACCGTTACAATATTATTACAGAAGATGTTTTGGTTCCTTTAATGGCTTATACGTTTACCTATAATAATAGCGAAAATTATAAAGACACCAATTTTTCGTTTTTCAGGTCTCGATTGGCTTCATCCGGAAATTTAACCACCTTGTTAGCCCAAGAAAAAGATGCCAACAACACAAAAACACTTTTTAACATTCCTATAGCACAATATGTGAGGGTCGATTTGGAATACAAAAAATTCTGGGATTTTGTGGGGAATAATGTCCTGGTTTTTAGAAGTTTTTTAGGGGTTGCGGTACCTTACGGGAATTCTAGTGCCATACCCTTTAGCCGAAGCTATTTTATTGGCGGTCCAAATGATTTACGCGCCTGGAAAATTTATGATTTAGGCCCGGGTTCTACAAAAAGCGGATTGGAATTTAACGTTGGTAACTTAAAATTTATCAATAGTTTAGAATATAGATTCAATGTAATAAACAGCATAAACGGCGCTTTATTTGTTGATGCTGGGAATATTTGGGACATTTCAAACACTTCAATAACAGATCCGGAAGCTAAATTTAAAGGATTTAATGCGATAAAAGACATCGCCATAGGATCAGGTTTCGGACTTCGATATGATTTAAGCTTTATTTTATTGCGATTGGATTTAGGTTTTAAAACCTACGAACCTTATCTTTCGGAAGGAAATAAATGGTTTAAAAATTACAACTTAGGGCACGCAGTTTATAATTTTGGGATAAGTTATCCTTTCTAAATCTGAAATTAAAACTATTTCGTTTTCGTTTTTTTTATGTTCTTATGATTATTTAAAAGGGATAATTCATTAATTTTGCTACAATAATTTACAATAACTATAGACAAAATATTATGGCTCAAACAATTAAACCAGGAGTTGCTACAGGAAAAACAGTGCAGGAAATTTTTAAGTTGGCAAAAGCCAAAAATTTCGCATTACCTGCAGTAAATGTTATAGGATCAAATACCATTAATGCTGTTTTAGAAACTGCAAAAGAATTGAAAGCACCTGTTATAATTCAATTTTCAAATGGCGGCGCTCAGTTTAATGCCGGAAAAGGATTGTCTAATGAAAATCAAAAAGCTGCCATTGCAGGAGCAGTTGCAGGTGCCAAACACATTCATTTGTTAGCTGCTGCCTATGAAATTCCCGTGATTTTACATACAGATCATTGCTCAAAATCATTATTACCTTGGGTTGATGGAATGTTAGATGCCGGAGAACAGTTTTTTAAAGAAAACGGTGTGCCGCTTTTTAGCTCGCATATGTTGGATTTATCTGAAGAACCAATCGAAGAAAACATTGAAATTTGCAAAACATATCTTCAGCGAATGAGCAAAATGGGAATGACTTTGGAAATTGAATTAGGAATCACAGGAGGTGAAGAAGATGGCGTTGACAATTCTGATGTTGATTCTTCAAAATTATATACACAACCTGAAGAAGTGGCCTATGCTTATGAGGAACTTAAAAAAGTGAGCGATTGTTTTACCATTGCAGCTTCATTTGGAAATGTTCACGGAGTTTACAAACCGGGAAATGTTAAGTTAACACCAAAAATATTAGACAACTCTCAAAAATTTATTCAAAATAAATATAAAACAGGAGTAAATCCGGTAGATTTCGTATTTCACGGAGGCTCAGGTTCTACACTTGAAGAAATTAGAGAGGCAATTGGCTACGGCGTTGTTAAAATGAATATCGATACCGATTTGCAATTTGCTTTTACTGAAGGAATTAGAGATTATATGGTTAATAATATCGATTATTTAAAAATGCAAATTGGTAACCCAGATGGCGCTGACCAACCAAATAAAAAACATTATGACCCTAGAAAATGGTTGCGTGAAGGTGAAGTTACTTTTAAAACACGTTTAACTCAGGCTTTTAAAGATTTAAACAACGTTAACACATTATAGTACTGAAGATTATAATTATAATTTCATAAAGAGAACATATTTTTATATGTTCTCTTTATTTTTTTTAGTAATTTGCACCACTTATTCTCACTAAAACAACATAGTTATGTCATCTTGGTTTAAAAGAAAAGATAAAGGAATTCAAACGCCTACAGAAGATAAAAAAGATGTGCCGAAAGGTTTGTGGTATAAAACGCCAAGCGGCAAAATTGTTGATTCAGCTGAATTGAAACATAACTATTATGTGAGCCCAGAAGACGGCTATCACGTAAGAATAGGAAGTGCTGAATATTTTGAAATTCTTTTTGACAACAATACTTTTAAAGAATTTGATAAAGACATGGTTTCCAAGGATCCGTTAAAATTCTCTGACAGCAAAAAATATGTTGACAGGCTTGAAGAAGCTTATGAGAAAACAAAACTAAAAGATGCGGTAAGAACAGCTGTAGGGAAATCGTATGGAAAGGATTTGGTGATTGCCGCTATGGATTTTGCCTTTATTGGCGGATCTATGGGAAGTGTGGTAGGCGAAAAAATATCAAGAGCCATTGATTATTGCATAGAAAAAAAAGTGCCTTTTTTGATGATCTCAAAATCCGGTGGCGCAAGAATGCAGGAAGCATCTTTGTCTTTAATGCAACTGGTAAAAACATCGGCTAAATTAGCGCAACTTTCAGATGTGAATATTCCATATATTTCATTGTGTACCGATCCAACAACGGGCGGTACAACAGCATCATACGCCATGCTTGGCGACATCAATATTGCTGAACCAAATGCGTTGATCGCTTTTGCCGGACCAAGAGTGGTAAAAGATACCACAGGTAAAGATTTGCCGGAAGGATTTCAACGTTCAGAATTTGTGATGGAACATGGTTTTTTGGATAAAATCGTGGAACGGAAGAACTTGAAAAATCAAATTAATTTATATATTGATTTAATTCAAAACCTACCATTAAGAAAATAAAGAAAAGCGAGCTTCAAAAGGCTCGCTTTTCTTTATTTAAAAAAACTATTTGCCTTCAAAAAACTTATCTGTCGAGTTCCGTTTTTTAAAATTTTTATTATTTTGATTGATGACATTTCTTTTTGTGACACATAATTGTGTAACAATGATTTAATGTTCCTTTAAAAATAAAATATCGTTTCGTAATTTATTGTAAATCAATAATAATAATAGTATATTTGCCGACTGCAAGCCATAAGGTTTAGCAATACATAAAAATTATTAATAAAATTAATGTTAGCATGTACTTAACTAAAGAGAAAAAAGAAGAAATTTTCGCAAAACACGGTGAATCAGCCACTAACACAGGTTCGTCTGAGGGGCAAATTGCCTTATTTACTTTTAGAATTAATCACTTAACTGAACACTTAAAAAGAAATCGCCAAGATTTTAACACAGAGCGTTCTTTGGTAAGATTGGTAGGTAAAAGAAGAAATTTACTTGATTATTTAATTAAAACTGATATTGTAAGATATCGTGAAGTAATTAAAGAATTAGGTATAAGAAAATAATTCAAAAAAAAGAGGCTTATTTTGCCTCTTTTTTTTTAATGTATTTGAAAAATAAAAAAGCAACAAATTAAACTTTTCATTGGGCAACACATACAACACAACAGCACAAACCAATTGTTTAATTAAATAAAAAATTATTTATGGTACCTAAGGTATTTAGAGAAATTATTGATTTAGGAGATGGAAGAACCATTTCATTAGAAACCGGAAAATTAGCAAAACAAGCTCACGGGTCTGTTGTTGTTCAAATGGGAAATGCCATGTTACTTTGTACTGTGGTTTCCTCTTACAAAGAAAGTACATTGGATTTCTTTCCATTGACTGTAGATTACAGAGAAAAATTTGCAGCTGCAGGTCGTTATCCTGGCGGATTTTTCAAAAGAGAAGCAAGACCTAGTGATGGTGAAGTTTTAACAATGCGAATTGTGGATCGGGTTTTACGTCCATTATTTCCATCTGATTATAAAACAGAAACTCAGGTTATGATTCAGTTAATGTCTCATGATGAAGATGTAATGCCTGATGCATTGGCCGGTTTGGCAGCATCATGTGCAATTCAATTGTCTGACGTTCCTTTTGAGTGCGCCATATCCGAAGCGCGTGTCGGAAGAATTAATGGCGAGTTTGTTTTAAACCCAAGCCGCGGTCAATTGTTAGAGTCAGACATAGATATGATTATCGGTGCTTCTGCAGATTCTGTGATGATGGTTGAAGGAGAAATGAATGAAATTTCAGAAGAAGAAATGGCAGATGCCATAAAATTCGCACACGATGCCATTAAAATTCAGTGTGCCGCGCAATTGCGTTTGGCCGAAGCTTTTGGCAAAAAACCAGTAAGGGAATATGCGCCTGCAAAAAGTGATGCAGCAATTGCCTTAAAAGTTCGTGAAGCTTCTTATGATAAAATATATGACATCGCAAAAGGCGGATACGGAAAAAGAGAACGCGAAGAAGCTTTTACAGCAGTAAGAAATGAAGTTTTGGCTTTGTTTTCTGAAGAAGAATTGGCAGAAAATTCAACGTTGATTAAAACGTACTATTCTAAAGTTGAAAAAGAAGCGGTAAGAGAGTTAACACTTTCAGAAGGAATTCGTTTAGACGGAAGAAAAACAACCGAGATTCGTCCAATTTGGTGCGAAATTGACTATTTGCCATCGGTTCACGGTTCAGCAATCTTCACTCGTGGAGAAACTCAAGCGCTTGCAACCGTAACTTTAGGAACTTCAAGAGAGTCAAATATGATAGATATGCCAACCCATCAAGGTGAGGAAAAATTCTATTTACATTATAACTTTCCGCCATTTTGTACTGGAGACGCTTACCCTTTAAGAGGAACTTCCCGTAGAGAAATTGGACATGGAAACTTGGCGCAACGTGCTTTAAAAGGTATGATTCCTGATGAATGTCCTTATACCATAAGAATTGTGTCTGAAGTATTGGAATCTAACGGTTCTTCTTCAATGGCAACAGTTTGTGCCGGTACTATGGCTTTGATGGATGCAGGTATTCAAATGAAAAAACCAGTTTCTGGTATCGCTATGGGATTGATTTCTGAAGGCGATCGTTTCGCGGTTTTGTCTGATATATTAGGTGATGAAGACCATTTAGGAGATATGGACTTTAAAGTTACTGGAACGGCTGATGGTATTACTGCTTGTCAAATGGACATCAAGGTAAAAGGACTTCCTTATGAAATCTTGGTAAAAGCTTTAAAACAAGCACGTGATGGACGTTTACATATTTTGGGAATACTTAAAGAAGCAATTGCTGCTCCTAAACCGGAAGTGAAACCGTATGCACCAAAAATGATCACCAGAAGAATCCCTAATGATTTTATTGGTGCTTTAATTGGACCTGGAGGAAAAGTAATTCAAGAATTGCAAAAAGCAACAGGTTGTACCCTTGTTATCAATGAAGATCCTTTAACAGGTGAAGGAATTGTTGAAATTTTAGGAACAAAACCATCAGGCATTGAAGCAGTTTTAGCAAAAATTGACTCTTTAATGTTTAAACCTGAAGTTGGTGGCGTTTACAAGGTAAAAGTGATTAAAATGCTCGATTTTGGAGCCGTAGTTGAATATCTTGACGCTCCAGGAAATGAAGTGTTATTGCATATTTCTGAATTGGCTTGGGAACGCACAGACAATGTTACTGATGTTGTAAATATGGGTGATGTTTTTGATGTGAAATATTTTGGAAAAGATCCAAAAACGCGTAAAGACAAAGTGTCCAGAAAAGCACTTTTACCAAAACCAGAAGGCTTTGTGGAAAGACCGCCAAGAGACAGCAGCAGAGACAGTAGAGGTGGAGACAGAAACAACCGAGGTGGTGACAGAGACAGAAAACCTAGAGAAAGAAGAGATTAATTACCATCTTTTTTGAACTAAATAATATAAAAACATCCCCCGCCATTTCATGAATTGAAAATGATTCAAAAGAATGGTGGGGGATTTATTTTTTTGACCATTTTATTGTTTATCTATTCATTTATTCGTATTATTATACTTGCCAAATGGAATAAAATCTAGAAATTAAAAACAATGAACGTCAATTCTCTTGATGAGCAGGCTATTTTAAACCGGTTAACCGCAATTGTGGATAGCAACCTGAGCAATGAGCAGTTTGGGGTAAGTGAGCTTGCCAGAGAAATGGGGATGAGTCGTTCATATATCCACCGTCGTTTAAAAGCAATAAATAAACAGTCGGTAAGCAAATTTATTCGGGTTGCCCGTTTAGAAAAAGCAATGGAAATGCTGCGGCAAACCAACGAATCAGTTTCTGAAACTGCATTTAAGGTGGGTTTTGGCAGTCCGGCATATTTTAACCATTGTTTTCACGAGCATTTCGGGTTTCCGCCCGGAGAAGTAAAAAAGAGGATTAATTCAAACGATGAATCTTCAGCGGAAGAGAAAATTTCTTCAAGCCAAATACAACCCCGTTCAAGTGAGTTTAAACCAACCGGAATTAAGTTCAGCAGAAAAAAAACCATTCTCCTTTCTGGAATGGCATTGATTGTTTCTGTATTTTCTTGGTTTTTAATTCAAACTCTGGCAAACAAAAATGGCCGACTTGGAATTTTTGGTCGAAATAAAAAAGAGTTGTCGATTATTGTACTTCCCTTTAAAAATCTAAGCGAAGACGTTAATAACCAATATTTTGCTGACGGTGTTACAGAGGATATTCTTGATAACCTATTTCGGATAACGGCCTTGCGGGTGGTTTCCAGAACTTCGGCAGAACAGTTTCGAGAGAGCACACTTTCGGTACATGAGATTGCCCGCAAAATGAATGTAAATTATGTACTCGAAGGCAGTGTTCTCCAATATAACAACAATATCAGAATAAGCGTCCAGCTTATCGATGCTATCCGTGATCAACATTTATGGTCAACCTATTTCGATCGTGAACTTAGAGATATTATTGGCGTTCAAGGCGAGATAGCATTGCAGGTGGCAAATAAGCTTGCCGCTGTTCTTTCCATCGATGAAGTAAGTCAGATAGAAAAAATTTCAACCCAAAATCCGGAAGCTTATGATTTTTATCTCAGGGCCCGGTTTTTACTCCACAAAGCAAACAGTGCACAACGAGCCGATTTTGAAAAAACCGGCGTGCTGAATTGTCTTTCTTACTACGAAAAGGCCATAGCTGCCGATTCTACATTTGCCGAAGCTTATGCGGGGCTGGCCAATGCGTGGTTTAACCTCTCGGCCTGGGGATTTTTACCGGCATACGAGGGTTTTCCAAAAGCAAGAATATACAGCAAAAAAGCGCTGGAGTATGAACCGGATTGTGCAGAAGCCCATGCCGTGTTGGGAGCGCATTTCATTTGGGGCGGAGGACGCAATATTGCTGAAGGAAGCAAAGAACTTAAAAAAGCTGTTGAACTAAATCCTAATTTTTCCACGGCACAGCAGTGGTATGCCCAATCTCTCATGATTACCGGTCCGATTGAAGAAGCCCGTTTGCATGTTAACCGGGCGCTCGAACTGGAACCTTATTTTTGGGTAGTGCAAACCCTAAGTGCATGGATTTATTATTTTGAAAAAAAATACGATAAAGCCATTGAAGACTGTAAGATTGCACGGACACTTAATCCGGATTTTACAGATATCAACTGGCTATTTGTTTTAAACTACGCCAAACTGGACGAAGGAGAGAAAATGTTACAGGAACTTCAGTCTATTATTAAAAAATATTCACGTGATGAAAAATACCTGGAAGAAGTTCAAATTGCCTTTAATGAAAATGGAATAAACGGAATTTTTATGTGGCTTGATGATGTCAATCAGAATAAACCCATTAAGGTTGAAGGAATGGATGGCCACCCGTTTTACAGCGCCTGGTGGAATGCCATATTAGGAAACAACAATGAAGCAGTTTACTGGCTCGAACGAACACTGGAATACCCACGCCCGCTAGGCCACTATTCCAACCTGATTACCACCAACCCCGATTTTGATTTGCTGCGCGATGATCCCCGATTTCTTGAAATTGTGGATAAATTCGGACTGACGCCCTATCATAAAATAAAGGTGAAATAACCTAAAAAAAATCCAATTTTTACAACTCCCAGCAACATAATTTAAAGAATTTGCAAAAAATTGAAACTTTTTGCAACATAGTTGCTATGCACTGCCTCTTTTTTCTCCCGAAATTGTAGGTGGATTAAATCATTTAAATCCACATTGTTTAATTGGTCTCAGAAAAGGGATTTAAACCCTGCACTTTAAGTGCAGGACTTTAG
>JAVVEF010000091.1:0-11645 GCA_032251275.1 Lutibacter sp. | reverse complement strand
ACAATCATTTTTCAACATTATACCAGTTTGATTTAAGTTCCCCATTAATTACTAATATAATTGCTTCAAGAAAAATTATTGATTCGCAAAGTTTATTTAGGGGAGGATTGCAGTTGGGATCTGATCAAAAAATTTACAGGGCACTTTCAAAAACGTACGACATCGGAATTCCTTTTTTAGGCGTTATAGAAAATCCTAAAAAAAATGGATTGTCATGCAATTATCAACATAATGCAATTTCATTAAACGGCAGAAATTCAACACAGGGATTGCCTCCATTTATCTCTTCTATATTTTCTCAAATTGAAATTACGGGTTTGGATGACAATTTAACGCCAACTATTTTAAATGATCAAACCATTAATTTATGCTTGGGTGATGATTTCAATGCCACTACTGAATTTTTAACGGGTACAGCAACCTATGAATGGTATTTTAACAATGCTTCAACACCTTTTTCAAACGTGGAAAATTTAACGTTTAACAATGTAACTAGCGCTAAAGACGGACTTTATTCACTGCTTGTTATCCAAACTGATATCTGTGGAATTACGAAAACGCTTAAAGGTGAATTTTCAATTGTTGTCCAAAATCCGCCAATAATAAATTCTACTTTCACTTTAAAACAATGTGCCAATTCCGGTTTCACCGATTTTAACTTGAATGAAGCAAATGATTTTTTAACTTTTGGCGATGCTTCTTTATCTGTAACTTATCATTTAAGTTTTTCAGAAGCAAATTCGGGCGCAAATATAGTTACCGAAAGTCCGTTTTCAAATGCAACGCAATCAATCGTTTTTGCGCGTGTTGAAAATCAATTTGGATGCCACAGCATTGCCCAGGTAAATTTGTTGGTTTCTTCAACTTCATTTGATGAAAACTATTTAAAAACAGTAAATGAATGCGACAACGATGCTGAAATCGATGTATTCAGGCTCTTTGATTTGGCTGAAAATTCGGATGCAATTAAAGCGCAATTCCCAACAGGACAAAATTTAAGCGTTTCTTATTACAGGAATTTAATAGACGCGCAGTTGGAACAAAATGGAATCGATCAAAACCAGCCTTATAGAAATGAAACAGCCTTTGAACAAACACTTTATGTTCGTGTTGAAAGCGATGATAATGGTGAATGCTTTGGTTTGGGCCCCCATTTAAAATTGGTGGTGGAACCACGGCCGGATTTTGAGTTGGATGAAAGCGTCATTTATTGTTTGAACCTGCCACCAATCACGGTTTCAACCTACAACCCAAAAGGAAATTATACCTATGAATGGAAAAATGAAAACGGAACGGTGATTGGCAGTAATCCGTTTTTAGAAATTTCCGCTGCAGGAAATTATCGCGTTATTGCAACTTCCATCGACCAATGTGAATCCTTTTCCAAAACCATCAAAGTGATTCCTTCTGTAATTGCGACTATTACGCAAAATGACATCACCGTTGTTGACGATTCGGCAAACAATTCCATCACAATATCAACTGCTAATTTGGGAACTGGGGCTTATGAATTTTCTTTGGATGATGTTTTTGGAAATTACCAAGATGAACCCTATTTTGAAAATGTAAGTCCGGGATTTCACAATATTTATGTTCAGGATAAAAATAATTGCGGCATTGCCCAAATTGAAGTTTCGGTAATTGGCTATCAAAAATTCTTCACGCCAAATAACGATGGCCAAAATGATACTTGGAATGTGTTGGGTGTTAGTGAAAATTTTTATCAAAGTGCCACTGTTTATATTTTTGATCGGTTTGGCAAACTCATAAAAGAAATTAATTTATATGGTGAAGGCTGGAATGGAACATTCAACGGCAACCTTTTACCTGCAACTGATTATTGGTTTTCGGTTGAATTGGTTGACCTAAAAGGAAACGTCAGGATTAAAAAAGGGCATTTTAGTTTGATTAGGCGGTAAATCTATTTCAACCCATTTTAGTTTTTTTGGTTCATTTAAAAAAATTTACGCAAATCGAAAGATTGCTTCGTTTCACTCGCAACTACAGAATTTAGTTTATTTTTGCAAAATGCTATTTAAATTAGAATCAAATTTTAAACCTACCGGTGACCAGCCCGAAGCCATCAAGCAATTGGTTGAAGGATTAAATTCTCATGAAAAATTTCAAACTTTGTTGGGCGTTACGGGTTCCGGGAAAACATTTACCGTAGCAAACGTGATTCAGCAAGTGCAAAAACCTACTTTGGTGTTGGCGCATAACAAAACCTTGGCGGCACAGCTTTATTCGGAATTTAAACAGTTTTTTCCAGATAATTCGGTTGAATATTTTGTTTCCTATTACGATTATTATCAGCCTGAAGCCTACCTTCCAACCACTGGAACTTTTATTGAAAAAGATTTATCCATCAACGAGGACATTGAAAAATTACGGATTAGTGCTTCTTCTGCCCTGCTTTCGGGACGAAGAGACGTTATTATTGTGGCGTCCGTTTCATGTATCTACGGAATTGGGAATCCGGTCGAATTCAAGAAAAATATCATTTATATTGAAGTTGGTCAAGCAATTTCACGCACTAAATTTTTACATCAATTGGTGGCGAGTTTATATTCAAGAACTGAAGCTGAAATCAGCAGCGGAACTTTTAAAGTAAAAGGCGACACCATTACTGTTTATCCCTCTTATGGCGAACACGCCTTCAGAATTCACTTTTTTGGTGATGAAATTGAAGAAATCGAAAGCTTCGACGTGACCAACAACCTGATTGTGGAAAAATTTGAGCAAATCACCATTTATCCCGCAAATTTATTTGTGACTTCCCCCGATGTTTTACAGGATGCCATTCATAGAATTCAGGAAGATTTAATGAAGCAATATGAGTATTTCAAAGAAATCGGTAAGCATTTAGAAGCAAAACGCCTCAAAGAACGCACGGAATTTGATTTGGAGATGATTCGTGAATTGGGCTACTGCAGCGGCATTGAAAATTATTCGCGTTATCTCGACGGCAGGGAAGCCGGAACACGACCTTTCTGTCTGCTCGACTATTTTCCAGAAGATTATTTGATGGTAATTGATGAAAGCCATGTGACCATTCCGCAGGTGCACGCCATGTACGGCGGCGACCGCTCGCGCAAGGAAAATTTAGTGGAATACGGATTCCGATTGCCGGCAGCGATGGACAACCGTCCGTTAAAATTCGACGAATTTGAAGAAATCCAAAATCAGGTTATTTTTGTGAGCGCCACACCGGCCGATTACGAATTGCAAAAAACAGAAGGTGTTTTTGTGGAACAGGTCATTCGTCCGACCGGATTGCTGGATCCCGAAATTCAGGTGCGGCCGAGCATCAACCAAATAGACGATTTAATTGAAGAAATTCAGTTGCGGGTTGAAAAAGATGAACGCACGCTGGTGACCACTTTAACCAAAAGAATGGCTGAAGAGTTGACGAAATATTTAAGCAGAATCCAGATTCGCTGCCGTTACATTCACTCTGATGTGGATACTTTGGAGCGCGTTGAAATTATGCGCGATTTGCGTTTGGGCATTTTTGATGTGTTGATTGGCGTGAATCTTTTGCGTGAAGGACTCGATTTGCCGGAAGTTTCTTTGGTGGCGATTTTGGATGCCGACAAAGAAGGTTTTTTGCGATCACATCGTTCCCTGACTCAAACCATTGGCCGTGCCGCGAGAAATATCAACGGAATCGCGATTATGTACGCCGATAAAATGACCAACAGCATGCAGCTCACCATTGATGAAACCAACCGACGCCGAGAAAAACAAATTGCCTACAATACCGAAAATAACATCACGCCAACCCAAATTACGAAGAGCATCGAAAATATTATGGGGCAAAATACGGCTTCAACCTATAATTTTGAAAATTTGGCGAACATTGCCGCCGAAGAAAAAATGGATTATATGACGAAGGCCGAATTGGAAAACAGCATTCGCGAAAAACGCAAACAAATGGAAGAGGCCGCCAAAGCACTCGACTTCATCGCTGCCGCAAAATTGCGTGATACCATTAAAAAACTGAAAGAACGGATTTAGTTGTGAGTTATCGGTTGTTGGTTGTTACTAAAAAAGTTTGATGAAATTCGTTTCATCAAACTTTTAACTTTTAACCTTTAACTTTTAACAAAAAATTAATTTCCTTTTTTATAATCTGCCAAAAACTGAGCCAAGCCTATGTCCGTTAAAGGATGTTTCAATAACCCCATAATGGCTGATAATGGACCTGTCATCACGTCAGCACCTAATTTTGCGCAATCGATAATATGCATGGTATGACGAACCGAAGCTGCCAAAATTTCTGTTTCATAGCCGTAATTGTCGTAAATAAGTCTTATTTCAGAAATAAGATTTAATCCGTCCGTAGAAATATCATCCAACCTTCCAATAAAAGGAGACACATAAGTTGCGCCAGCTTTAGCAGCCAACAATGCTTGTCCGGCCGAAAAAACCAAAGTCATATTCACCCTGATTCCTTTATCGGTAAAATATTTACACGCTTTAATTCCATCGGCAATCATCGGTAATTTAACCACAATTTGCGGGTGTAAATCGGCCAATGCTTCCCCTTCTTTCACCATTCCTTCGAAATCAGTTGCAATCACTTCGGCACTTACATCACCATCAACAATATTGCAAATTGCCACATAATGTTTTAAAATATTGTCTTTTCCCGTAATGCCTTCTTTTGCCATTAAGGAAGGATTTGTGGTTACGCCATCCAAAACACCCAATGCTTGTGCTTCATTAATTTGCTCAAGGTTTGCTGTATCAATAAAAAATTTCATAATATATATAGGTTATATTTTTATGGTGCAAAGATATGTTTTTAATTATAAATTTGTTAAAATGTTGAATCGTTTAATCATTGATAAGTTGAGATGTTGTTATAAACTTTAATTTTCATTTCATAGAAAAACACACCCCTAACCCCTCTCGAGAGGAATTTAACACCTTCAATTTTTAACTTGACTGCCAACTTCTAACTTTTAATATTTAACTTTTATTTTGTAATGATTCATGAGCATCTTTTCATAAACTTTATCAGGTAAAATTCTTTTCAATAAAATGGAGAATTTTTGTCTAAAATCGCCCACTTTATAATGAATTTCGGGTTTTGGCGTGTTTATTATTTTAAAAATAGCTTCCGCCATTTGGATTGGATTGCTGCCGCTGTCCACGTGCTTATCCATTAAATCCAGGTTTTTTTGATAGTTCTTTTTGTAGGGCGATTCGTAAAAAATTGGTGTATGAAATCTTCCCGATGCGATATTTGTTGCAAAATCGCCCGGTGCCACGTTGGTCACTTCAATGCCAAAACCTTTAACTTCCATCCTAATCGCTTCCGTCACAATTTCCAAGGCACCTTTTGTTGCCGAATAAATGCCCCTGAACGGCAAACCCATATAACCGGCAATCGACGTCACGTTAATAATCAATCCACTGTTTTGTTTGCGCATTCGCGGCAATACGGCTTTCATCATTTCTATAGGCCCGAAAAAATTGGTTTCAAAAACGTTGCGCATTTCATCGGTCGGCGTTTCTTCAATGGCTCCGGTAATGCCCATTCCCGCGTTGTTGATCAAAATATCGATACGGCCTTCCGCAGCAATAATGTCGTCAACAGCTTTAAGGATGGTTTCCTTATGATTGACGTCCAAAGCGATTAAGCGAAAAGGATGATTTGTGATGTTGGCCGGATTTCTGCTGGTTCCGTATACGATGAATCCTTTTTGTGTTAAAAACTCACCGACAGATTTTCCGATTCCTGATGAACCTCCCGTAATAAAAACGACTTTATTTCTCATTGCAACTTAAAATATTAAATAATTGAAAATTGGGCGTTACCACAAGGGTCGGGCTATGCGCTTCAATCCGTCTTAGCAAGTTTGTCCGTCAATATGTTCAACAGATTGCCGCGCTGCGCTCGCAAAGACGGAATTTCCGCTACTATCCCTAACGCAAAATGCAGTGGCAATCAGCATTCAGCCAAAAATTGCCATCTATCATCAGAAATCAAAAGTAAGGTATTTATGGAGATTTAAAAAGTCCTTCGAAAAAGGATTAAGTAGAAAAGAAAAAAGGGCAAGCGACCTGCATCACACCGCTACAACCTAATACCTTTGCTGCGTTCCCGCCCTGGAGGATTCAAAGGGAGCTGGTTGTGCAGGACTTGCCCAGATGCAAAAATACAATCATTTTTTTAACTTTACCACTATTTTTTTCTAATTTTAGTGTAACAATTCTAAATAAGTGTTTACTAATAACTTAGTAAAAAATAACCATTATTGTTGAAATTTAACCGCCAATGGTAATAAGGTATTTACTATATTTGTTCAACCAAAAATCAATCAATTATTATGGAAAATCAAGAAATCACGCCAAAGCAAATCATGTTAAACTACGGTTTAATATTGGGTTTTGCGTCAATTTTAATCAATGTAGTTCTATATGCTGCAGGCAAAACTTATGATCAACATTGGTCTGTAGGTATTGTCAGCACGCTGATAACCGTTGCTGTCATCATAATGGGTATCAAGAAAATTAAGGATTTTAACGGAGGATTTTTATCCTTGTCAGAAGCCTTAAAAACCGGGTTGGGCATTGCCTTAATCTCGGGAATTATTGCGGTGGTTTATATGTTGGTCTTCAGTAATTTCATTGAACCGGAATATTTTGCCAGAATGCTCGAAGTGCAACAACAAAAAATGATGGAAACATATCCTAATTTTAGTGATGAACAATTGGAAGCATCTGCAGAGATGGCTAAAAAAATGTCCGGACCTATGATTACTTCTGCAGTTGTTATTATAGGAAGTTTGTTTTTAGGCTTTGTAATTTCCCTTATTGGCGGATTGATTATGAAAAAGTCTGACGAAGAAATCACCAGTATCTAAAAATAAATTTTTAAATGGATATCTCCATCGTCATTCCACTGCTTAACGAAGATGAATCTTTAAATGAATTACACGATTGGATTGTAAAAGTGATGCAATCCAATCGTTATTCTTATGAATTGCTTTTTATTGATGACGGCAGCACCGACGATTCCTGGAAGGTTATCAAATCGTTATCCGAACGAAACCCAAATGTAAAAGGCATCCGATTTCAAAAAAATTACGGAAAATCCCAGGCATTAAATGCTGGGTTCAAAGAAGTGACCGGTGATGTTATTATAACCATGGACGCCGATTTGCAGGACAGTCCTGATGAAATTCCAGAACTTTATAATTTGATAAAAAGCGGAGATTTCGATCTGGTTTCAGGCTGGAAGAAAAAACGTTTCGATTCAAAAATCAGAAAAAACATTCCCTCTAAATTATTCAATGCGGCCGCCAGAAAAACTTCCGGCTTAAAATTGCACGATTTTAATTGCGGGTTGAAAGCCTACAAAAATGAAGTTGTAAAAAATATTGATGTAAGCGGAGAAATGCACCGTTATATTCCGGTACTCGCCAAAAATGCGGGATTTAATAAGATTACCGAAAAAGTGGTGGCGCACCAAGCCAGAAAATACGGCGTGACTAAATTTGGAATGGAACGTTTCATCAATGGGTTTCTGGATTTGATTACCATTTGGTTTTTATCGAAATTTGGTAAAAGACCTATGCATTTGTTCGGATTGCTGGGAACATTGACTTTTTTCATCGGATTTTGTTTTGCGTTGTACTTGGGAATAGACAAACTGTTTTTCAATCCGACAGGCCGATTGATTACCGACAGACCCCATTTTTATTTGGCAATAGTTGCCATGATTATTGGTACGCAACTATTTTTGGCCGGATTTTTAGGAGAACTCATTTTACGCACAAAATCAGATACCAAACGTTATACTATTTCCAATAAAATTAACAACTGATTATTTTAACATAATTGCACTATTTTTGCACTATTAAATTCATACATCATGACTACAACCTTAAATAAAGCCCAACTTTGGCTGACCGATACTTTCGACGCACAAACTCAAAAAGAAGTAAAACAGCTTATCGCCGGTGATCGAGCGAAATTGACAGAACATTTTTACCAGGATATGGAATTTGGCACCGGCGGAATGCGTGGCATTATGGGTGCCGGAACTAACAGAATCAACAAATACACCTTGGGCAGGGCAACTCAGGGATTGAGCAATTACTTAAACCAAACTTTTCCAAACAAACCTTTGAAAGCGGCCATTGCTTTCGACTGCCGACACAACAGTAAAGAATTTGCCAAAATTGTGGCCGATGTGTTTTCTGCCAACAATATAAAAGTTTACTTATTTGAAGATTTGCGTGCAACACCCGAACTTTCTTTTGCGGTAAGACATTTAGGATGCGATGCAGGAATTGTATTGACAGCTTCCCACAATCCGCCGGAGTACAACGGTTATAAAGTATATTGGAATGATGGCGGACAAATTGTGCCTCCGCAGGATCATGAAATAATTGAAGAGGTAAATAAACTGGATTTTTCCCAAATTAACTTCAAAGCCAATGAAAACCTAATTGAAATTATTGGCAAAGAAGTTGATGAAGCTTTCATAAATGCCTGCGTAAAAAATGGCACCTTCAACACAAAAGGCAAAGAAAACCTAAAGATTGTTTTCACTTCTATCCACGGAACTTCCATTACTTCCATACCGGAAGCATTTAAAAGAGCCGGCTATACAGATGTTCACATTGTTGAAGAGCAACGCGTGCCAAATGGCGATTTTCCAACTGTTAAATCACCCAATCCAGAAGAACCGGATGCCTTAAAAATGGCCACAGATTTGGCTGAAAAAATCCAGGCAGATATCGTAATCGGAACCGATCCGGATGGTGACCGATTGGGAATTGCAGTAAGAAACCTTGAAGGAAAAATGACCTTGCTGAACGGAAATCAGACGATGTGTCTGATGACCGATTTCTTAATCAGAAAATGGAAGGAAGCCGGAAAATTAAACGGCAAACAATTTGTGGGTTCCACCATTGTTTCCACCAATTTAGTGAATGAAATTGCCATCAGATACGGCGTTGAAACAAAAGTTGGACTTACCGGATTTAAATGGATTGCCAAAATGGTTCGCGAAGCCGAAGGCAAACAAGAATTTATTGGTGGCGGCGAAGAAAGTTTTGGTTATATGATTGGCGATTTTGTGCGCGATAAAGATGCCACTACCGCTACCCTGTTGGCTTGTGAAATTGCCGCAAATGCAAAAGCAAACGGAAGTTCTATGTACTGGGAACTGCTTCAAATTTATGTCGACAATCATTTTTACAAAGAACACTTAATCTCCATTGTTAAAAAAGGAATGGACGGTGCTGACCAAATTAAACAAATGATGGTTGATTTACGTGAGAATCCTTTTATGGAAATCGACGGTTCAAAAGTCAACTATTTATTTGATTATCAATCTTCAACCAGAAAAAATTTACTGACAGGAAAAGTAGAAAATATCGACATTCCAAAATCAAATGTGTTGATTTATCATACGGAAGATGGCACAAAAATAGCCGCAAGACCAAGTGGAACCGAACCAAAAATCAAATTCTATTTTAGCGTCAAAGCAAAACTGGATGCTATTGAAAATGCGAAAAAAGTGGAAGCAGAACTGGATGCCAAAATTCAAAGGATCATTGCCGAGCTTAAATTGAGTTAAATATAGTCCGAAGACCGAAGACAGATGTTCAAATTCAAGTTCATTTCTTAATCAAATCAAGCTCCCTTTCCTTAGGAAAAGCCTGTCCCGTTTTTAGAACGGGAGGCTGGGGATAAGATAAAAACAACAAAAAAATTAATGAAGTACTTCAGACAAATATTGGTTTATGCCAAACCTTATAAAATATACGGTGTATTAAACATTATCAGCAATGTTTTTTATGCGTTGTTTGGCACCTTGGCCTTTGTTTCGCTGATGCCTATGCTAAAAGTGCTTTTTAAAACTGCCGAACCCATCACCACAAAACCTGCTTATGAAGGCATCACAAAACTTGGTGACTATATTGAAAATTCCATCAATTACTTTATCACCATAAAAATAAATACGGAAGGCGAAATGAAAGCCTTGCTATTTATGATTGTGATTGTCATCAGCACTTTTTTACTCAAAAACATTTTTGGTTATTTGGCCATGTTTTTTATCACTTTTTTAAGAAATGGTGTTTTAAAGGATGTGCGAAATGACTTGTATGAAAAAACGGTGGATTTGCCGCTGGCCTATTTTTCTGAAAAAAGAAAAGGCGACATTATCGCAAGAATTTCCACCGATGTGTTGGAAATCCAACATTCCTTTTTGTCGATTTTAGAATTAATAGTCAGAGAACCCTTAATGATTTTGTTCACGATTATCGCGATGCTGGCTTTAAGTCCGCAGTTAACCTTATTTGTGTTTATCTTTATTCCGATAGCGGGATTCGTGATATCATTGGTAGGAAAAAAATTAAAAAAACAATCGGATAAAGTTCAAAAAGAGCAGGGATTGTTTTTATCCATTTTAGAAGAAACGTTGGGAGGATTAAGGGTAATTAAAGGATTTAATGCGGAAGGCTATTTCAATTCGAAATTCAGGGATTCAACCTCGCGATTTTACAGATTCTCCAATTCTTTGCTTAACAGACAAAATTTAGCTTCTCCCTTGAGTGAATTTTTGGGAATTGGCGTTATCGCTATTTTGCTTTGGTATGGAGGCTCCTTGGTGTTGGTATCGAAAACTTTGGCTCCTGATGCTTTTATAGTTTATATGGGACTGGCTTACAATATTTTAACGCCGGCAAAAGCCATTTCCAAAGCGTCTTATGGCGTAAAAAAAGGAAATGCTGCCGCAGAAAGGGTTTTGGATATTTTACATACCGTTTCACCATTGGCAGATAAGCCAAATGCCATCATAAAAGAAGGCTTTAATTCGGCCATCAGCATTGAAAATATTTCATTTAAATATGAAGATGAATATGTGCTTAAAGATTTCTCATTGGAAATACCCAAAGGAAAAACGGTGGCGTTTGTGGGGCAATCGGGCAGCGGAAAATCGACCATCGCAAATTTGCTGACGCGTTTTTATGACGTGAATGAAGGCAGTATTAAAATTGACGGCATCGACATTCGCGATATCACAAAAAAATCATTGCGCAGTCTGCAAGGCCTTGTTTCACAGGATTCTATTTTATTTAACGACAGCATCAAAAACAATATTTTACTGGGCATCGAAAATAAAACGGAGGCAGAAATTATGGACGCCGCAAAAATTGCGAATGCCCATGAATTTATAGAAGAAATGCCATTTGGTTACGATTCCAACATAGGCGACAGCGGAAACAAGCTTTCTGGCGGACAAAAACAGCGGTTGAGCATTGCACGCGCCGTGCTTAAAAATCCGCCAATTATGATTTTGGATGAAGCCACTTCCGCCCTAGATACAGAATCTGAACGTCTGGTGCAGGATGCGCTGGAAAAAATGATGAAAAACAGAACTTCGGTGGTGATTGCACACCGACTTTCTACGGTTCAAAAAGCGGATCTTATTGTGGTATTGCTAAAAGGGAAAATCATTGAGCAAGGAAACCACGAAGAATTGATCGCCAAAAATGGCGTTTATACGAAGCTGGTGGAAATGCAAACGCTTTGATAATTGTTGAGTTGTTTAAGGGTTTATTATTAACCCGACGGCATTATATTTATAATATTGATTAAGCTGCATATTTTATGTC
>JAVVEF010000090.1:0-11786 GCA_032251275.1 Lutibacter sp. | reverse complement strand
AATAATTGTTAATTGTGCCAATATAAAAACAAAAAGTAAATGAAGTGGAAAATACGGCGTAAATTTGCCGTTGAATTGAATTATATGTTAGAATCGGCAAATAGGTTTTTTAAAAGTCTGGATTTTCTTAAAGGAATTGTATTGACCGTGGCGATGTTGATACCTGTTTTTTTGAGTCAATTTTTTTTTAACGACATACATTTTGGTTTTAGCGTGGCGCTTGGCGTATTGTTTTGTTCCCCAACCGATGTTCCCGGAAGCAATAAACACGTGTTTTTCGGAATTTTAATCGCCACATTTTTATCGTTTGGTTTAACATTGCTCTTTGGCTCCATAGCGAATTTTTTATGGCTATTATTGCCTTTGTTGGGTGTTTTTGTATTTCTGGTTTCCTATATTTCTGTTTTCGGATTTAGGGCTTCCCTGATTTCTTTTGTGGGTTTATTGGCCATTGTTTTAAGTTTTGTCCACGATTATTCTGAAGAAAGTTTGCTGCTGCATGCGTCATTAATTGCACTGGGCGGCTTGTGGTATTTATCGCTAACTTATTTAAAATCGCTGCTGTTTCCAAAAATGCAGGTCGATCAATTGTTTTCGCGAACCATGGAAAAAACAGTGGAGTATTTAAGAATTAGGGGTGAACTGTTGGTCAATTCTGATAGCAGGGCAGACTTGCAACACAAACTATTTGAGCTTCAAATTGAAATCAATGAACTTCATGAAACACTGCGAGAAATCATTTTGGCGAGCAGAAGCAATTCCGTTACTTCAAACAGAACCAGAAGGCAACAATTGATTTTTACCGAATTGATCGACATCTTGGAACTTGCCATCGCAAATCCTATAGATTATGATAAGTTTGATGCTGTTTTTAAAAAACACAAAGAGAAAATAGTGGCATTTCAACAGCTTGTTTTTGAAATAGCAAACCATCTGGAACATATTTCAAAAGTGATCAGAAAGGAAGAAAAATTGAAAGAAAACACCAAGATTCCTGAGATTTTAAGAAATATTGACCGGCATATTGATTATTACCGAATATTAGTGGGATTGCCAAAAGCAAGAGTCGGTACATTGTTATTGCTAAATCTTAAAAATTATCAGGAAAAACAGGCGCAAAACGTAACGGCGATAGAACGCATACTCAATAATTACAGAAAAAACGATGAAATTTTAAGTTCAAAGGAAGCCAAAAGGTTTATTACGCCACAGGATTACGATTTTAAAAAATTAACCGAAAATTTCAGTTTTAATTCCCCAATTTTCAAGCATTCATTACGGTTGGCTGTAGTTGTACTGGTTGGTTTTGCCATCGGAAAAACCTTTTCAATGCAAAATCCATATTGGATTTTACTGACCATTATTATCATTATGCGCCCAAGTTTTGGGTTAACAAAGTCCAGGTCCATTCACCGGGTTGTTGGCACGTTGATTGGTGCCACAATTGCAGCCATTGTCATATTTATTACCCAAAATACCGTTGTCTATGCCTTTATTGCTGCGATTTCTTTGCCATTTGCATTTTCTTTGCTTCAGCTAAATTTTAGAAATGCGGCCGTTTTCATGACGCTAAATGTTGTTTTTGTGTACGCCACATTTGAACCCGATATTTTGGCAGTCATTCAGTTTAGAATTATAGACACCTTAATTGGCGCATCCTTGGCTTTTGCTTCAAATTATTTTTTATGGCCAACGTGGCAATTTCAAAATATTCAGGAAAATTTTAGCAAAGCCATTGCATCCAATCAAAATTTTTTAAAACAGGTAGCGGTTTTTTATCGTGAAAAAGGTGCCGTTTCCATGGCTTATAGATTGTCTAGAAAAGAAGCTTTTTTGAATATCGGCGACTTAAATGCAGCGTTTCAGAGGATGAGCCAGGATCCAAAATCCAAACAGGTTGAACTCTCTACCATTTATGAAATCGTTGTTTTTAACAATACATTTTTGTCGTCCTTAACCGCTTTGGGAATGTTTATCAAAAACAATAAAACCTCTGAAGTGCCAGAAGAATTCAATATTTATGTGGAAAACATCTGTTCAAATCTTGAAATGGCCAAGCAAGTATTGGAAAAAAGTGAAGACTCCAAAATTATGAGTTCAACAAATGTTGAAGAGGCCGAAAATTTATATGATACTTTTTTTGAAAATCTTTCCAAAAAACGCGACCATGAAATAGCGTTGGGCGAGGAGCACTCCGCAACCACCGGAGCCAAGCTAAAAGAAACTTTACTCATTTCGGAACAGTTGAAATGGCTCTACAATTTGTCGGAAAAACTTATTGCTTCCGCAAAAAAATATAGCGGAACAATTTGAAGTGTATTATAAATTTGGGCCTGCCAACCTTTTTGGTGGGCGTTCCCCTTCGGGTCGGGTTTTTCGTTGCAATATTTTTTTCGGTGAAAAACCTCAAAAAATGATTTTCACTTCAACCCCTTACGCAAAAAGAATTGTGATTTTAGATTTATGATTTACGATTTTTTTAAACTTGAAACTTTTGAACTTTACCTTCCAACTCCCGACTTCCGTATTCCGTCTTCGGACTTTTCAACCAAAAGAGCTATTTCACTTTCACACCGCCAACATACGTTTCATCTACGTTTATAGTTGAAATTTTTTCCGCTTCAATTTCCATAATGTTTTTGTTCAACACAATAAAATCGGCCATTTTGCCGACTTCAATGCTTCCTTTTTCATTTTCCTCAAAATTGGAATATGCTGCCCAAATCGTCATTCCTTTTAAGGTTTCTTCTCTTGTCAGTGCATTTTCCATTTGAAAACCATTTTCAGGGAAATTGTTTAAATCTTTACGGGCAACTGCCGCGTAAAAAGTCAACAACGGACTTACTTTTTCAACCGGGAAATCGGTTCCCAAAGCTATTTTACCGTAAGTATTCAACAAGACTTTATAGGCATAAGCGCCTTTCATTCGCTCGGCACCAACTCGGTCTTTCGCCCAATACATATCAGACGTTGCGTGTGTTGGTTGTACGGAAGGCAAAATATTTTCAAAATAATTGAAATCGGCCGTGTCAACAATTTGCGCATGTTCAATTCTCCATCGTCGATCTTTTTTTCCTTTTAATACTTCTTTATAGGTTTTTAACATTACGTAATTTGCCGAGTCTCCAATGGCGTGTGTGTTCATTTGAAAGTTTGTTGCCGCAATTTTTTCGGCATATTCTTTCAGTTTTTCCAGCGGCGTTACCAAAGCCCCAAAATGATTGTGCTGGTCGCTGTAGGATTTTTTCATAGCGGCGCCACGTGATCCTAAAGCGCCATCGGCATAAATTTTAAAGGAACGGACATTTAAGCGATCAGTTTTTAGAATGTCTTTTTTTGCGTAATAATCAATATTTTCATCACTTGCCGAAACCATGGCGTAAATTCTCATTTTCAATGCTCCGGCTTGCTGCAAGCTGTCTATTAATTCAATGGTTTCTCTTGAAAGTCCGGCATCATCAACGGTGGTCAATCCCAAATCAAAACAATTTCTTTCAGCATCTTTTAAGGCTTCTATAGTTGCTTTTTTAGAAGGCGCCGGAATTTTAGCTTCAATTAATTCCATTGGCATATCGATAAATATGCCTGTTAATTTTCCGTTTTTCTGAAGAATTTCTCCTCCCGAAAATGGTGTTTTTACGGTAATTCCCGCTAAATCTATGGCGGCTTGGTTGGCTAACAAAGCGTGTCCGTCAATTCTGGTAATGGCAATTGGCGTGTTTGGAAATAATTCATCCAACCTGTCTTTGGTCGGAAATTCTTTCACTTCCCAATCGTTTTGGTCCCAGCCGCGGCCAGTGATGTAATCTGAATTATTCTCTTTCTGAAAATCAACAATGCGCTGCACAACTTCCTCAAAACTTTTGGTGTCTGTTAAATCGACTTTTTGTTTATCCAATCCCAATCCAAAAAAATGGCAGTGCGCATCAATAAATCCGGGAACAATTGTTTTTCCTTTTGCATCATTTATAAAGGTCGCGGCATATTTTGCCTGAATTTCGGCTGTAGTACCAACCGCAACAATTTTACCGTCTTTTATGGCAAATGCTTCCTCTTTGTCAAAATTGTCATTCACCGTATAAATATTGGCATTGATTACGATGGTGTCAACCGCTTCTTTCTTTGTGCAAGAAATTCCTGCAATTAACAAGAGCCCTAAAATTATTTTTTTCATTTTTAAGTTATTTTAAATAATTGTCCAACAAATAAACCAAAGAGGCCATAGAGGCGGCGCCCAGTTCAAGTTCTCTTTTATTTACTTTGTCGAAAGTGTCATTTGCTGCATGGTGATAATCAAAATAACGCTGGGAATCGGGTCTGTATCCAACTAAAGTAATGGTTTCCGATTTTAATGGGCCAATATCTGCGCCACCGTGTCCTTCATTTATATCGTGTAATCCGTAGGGTGCCAGCAATGATTTCCAGCTTTTGATCAGTTCCAAATTTTTGCCGTTAGCATCAATTGAAAATCCTCTCGGCGTAAATCCGCCAGAATCCGATTCTAAAGCTGCGATATGAATTTCCTGATTTGCTTTTGATTCTTCCGCATATTTTCTTCCGCCTCTCAATCCGTTTTCTTCATTCATAAATAACACGGCGCGAATGGTGTGTTTTGGTTTGATGCCGTTCAATTGGAACAATCTTAATACTTCAATGGACTGCACAATTCCTGCGCCGTCATCGTGGGCGCCATCACCCAAATCCCAAGAATCCAAATGGCCGCCAACTGTGATATATTTATCAGGAAATTCGTTTCCGGTGATTTCTCCAATCACGTTAAAAGAAGGCGCATCGGGCAATGTTTCACAACTTTGTTTGAAGTAAAATTTTAAGTTCGGATTTTCATTTAATTTTTCGCTCAGTAAATTTGCGGCTATGGTGCTGATTGCTGCTGCGGGAACTTTTTCATTATCCGGAATATTTCCGTATCTCATAGCGCCGGTATGTGGATAATTGTCGATGCTGTGTGTCATAGAGCGCACAATAACGCCTAAAACACCAAATTTGCCGGTCACTTTTGCGCCGCCACCACGTTGGTCAACGCAACCGCCGTACGACTTAAAAGTTTCGATAGGAGTGTCATCAAACGGCCGGTTAAAAAAGACGATTTTCCCTCTTAATTTTTCGCCCAAATTTTCCGCTTCTTCCAAACTTTGCACTTCAACAACTTCTCCTGAAATACCATTTTTAGGTGTCGCAATAGAACCGCCCAAAGCGCAAATCGCTACATCAAATTTAACATTGTTTACAGTAAAATAGGCTGTTTCTTTTTCGCCGCGAACCCAATGGGGAACCATTACGGGTTGTAGCCAAACCTTATCGAAACCCAATTTCCGCATAAGTTTTTCTCCCCATTCAACTGCTTGTTGCGCTTGTGGGGAACCAGACAATCGGCCGCCAATATTGTTGGATAAATGATCAAGCCATTTGTACGATTTGCCATTGCTTAAAGCTGTGTTGAAGAGCTGTTTAATTACAATCGAATCATTTTTAATTCCTGTTGGTACATTGTTTTTTACAGTTTTCAGACTGTCAAAAGAGGAAAGTGCAATAAGTATGATTACTGCAGCAAAAAAATGTTTCATTTGGAGTAGTTTTTTAATTGCCTAAAACTACATAAAAAAGTTTAATTTTTTAAGATTGTTTTATAAATCAAATTTATAGGTAAGGCCTCCCAAAATTTGCAAGGTTTGTACCTGATAATTTAAAAATCGGTGGTATTTTTCGCCAAGCGCATTGTTGATTTTAGCAAAAACAGTCAGCCTGTCGGAAAAAATATAGCCACCATTCAGATTTAAATCCAAGTAGGATTCATTTGTTACAATGTTTCCATTTTCAGATGTAAAACCGAAAGGAATCACAAAATCTTCGGTTTCTCCGTTGTAAAATAATTTAGCGCCTGCAAACCAGTTTTTATTTTGATAATCGGCAGAAATGGTTGCCGTTAGAGTTGGCGTGTTCCACGCTTCTAACAAAGTTTCAAGGGTGTGATGTGAATAATTTACCGAGCCCGTAAAATCAAATTCTTTGGAAGCGTCAATGGTTATTTCCCCAAAAAATCCCAGCGTTTTAACATTGTCGTAAACTACCCCAAATGAATTTCCGGCTTCATAGGCTTTTTCTATAAGAATAGTTCCGTCTGTTTTAGTTGGATTTTGGATAAAAAATGGTTTGTTTTTTTCGGTAGTATGGCTCACATTAAAATGATAGCCAATATTTGACGCCAGTTTTCCTTTTGTGCCGGCGTAAGCGCTGTACTGTTTATCTGTTTGCAGAATATTTAAGGTTGGAGAAACGTACGGATTTTCATTTGCGAAATCTTTATAGGAATTTTGCTCTAAATCACCTGTTACACCGGCAACTAAAATCAACACATCATCAATCAATTTTACAGAAGCGGTAATATTTGGATAAGCGAAATAATCGGTATTTTTGTGTTCTAAATCATTCACATAATACAATTTTGCTCCTAAATTAATGGTCAGATTTTCCCTGATAATTTCAAAATTCGGACTAAAACCAAGATTTAAAAAACTGTAATTCACATCGGTTCCTTCCGTATAAGTTTGCTTGAATCTTCCAGCAATAAGGTCAATTAAAAATTCCCCATTTATTTTTTCTGATGAAATCGGAAATTCTATTTTGGGTTTTACCAACAATCTTATTTCATTGGTATTGTAATCATCAGAAAAATTTACGATTTCAGCGGTGGCGCCTTGAAAAAAAGAATCTTCAAAAGTCACTTTTCCCACTCCATAAACGGTATTGTATATTTGTTCCGGATTCATGCCATCAATAAAAGCATCATTATAAGTGATGTTGCTTGACAAACCGTAATAATTTTGCGATTTAAGTTGCATTCCAGCATTGATTTGCCAATTGTAATCGCGTTCAAATTGTTTGAAGTAAACATCAACTTTTGAATCGGAAAAACTATCGTCTAACAGTGCATCTTTTATGCCGCCTTCTGATGAAAGATGGTTTAAAAATATGCCGAAGTCGTTGCTCTTTTTGTCTCCAAAGTGCACAAAAGCATCAAGAAACGGAGTGTTGAAATTTCCATAGCCAGCCGAAATATAATTTTCATACAAACGTTCTTTCGGACCTCTAGTGATGCTTTTCGCTTTACCTTTTGAAGGCGTAAATGTGGATGCCACTGGAACTGAAAAAATATTGTAACTGACTTTTTCTTTGCCTATATTTTTTGTTTCATTCTCAATATTTGGATTCGACCTTACTTTAAATGCGTCTGAAATAGTTGGCGCATAAGGCTTTTCAACAGTAATTTCCTCCGTTTTCAAGGTGTCTTTTTTCTTTGTTATCTGAGAAAAGGAAACGCTTGTCACTAAAATTAAAAATGAAGTTATAAGGAGTTTGTTATGCATTTTTTTGTTGTTTAATCGTTAAATTGTTTAACTGCTTAATCGTATATGAATTAACTTTCATCCCGCATTTACGGAATTAATTATTAATTGACTCATTGGTTTTGGCCTGTTCCATTTTAATTTTGGCAAGTGCCGTTGAGGCTTCTTCAACCACATCGCTAAACTGGGCGAAGTTTTTGATGACACTTTCCAAAATATAGGTAGCCTGGTAGGCATCTTTTAATTTGTAATTATTGTCGGCCATAAGCACCAGTCCTTTTGCACCCCAATATTTGTAAGCGGAGTATTCAGCAGCTAGTTTCTGCACAATTTCATTGGATATTTTATAGTTCCCATCTTTGTTTTCAAAGTAGGCGCTGTAATATAAAGCTTCGGCTTTTAACTCACCAGAGGCAATTTTTTCAACGGTTGCATAAGCATTTCTTGCTTTGGATTCGTTATTGGTTTTAATGGCTGAGCGCGCAATAATGATATGTGCATCCGATTTTACACGGTCTTCCAATTTATTGTTTCTCAAAACCAATTCTGCATATTCCACTGCCTTGCCATAATTTTTATTGGCGTAATACCCTTTCATTAAGTTTGATTGTGCAAATACAATATTCTGTGGCAAATTGGCTTCGCTTTCCAATCGTTCCAATAGCGGAATCGCTTTTTCCCAATTGTTATTTTCCAGATAAACCAGAGATAAACGTGAAAGCGCGTCTTCGGTAAATTCATTTTGAGGCTGATTCACCACATAATTATAGTTGGTAATCGCTTCGGAATGTCTGTTTTCAGAAAATAATGATTGTGCCAAATAGAAATTCGCATTTAACGCATGCAAGCCATTTGGAAAACTTATCAGGTATTTTTTAAAACTTTCAATCGCTTTTTTATGATTGTTTTGCAGGTATTGTTTTTCGGCCGATTCATAAGTGTCATTATCAAGTTCCGCATCGGTTACATTCACAAAGCCTATTGTTTTTACCCAAGTTGCATATTCATCAACCCGGCCTAAATCAACATAAATTTGTCGTGCATTTTTAACCGCCTGTTTGGCATCGGCGGAATTTGGGAATTGTTGCACCACTGCTTTATACACTGTTAAAGCCTGATCATTTTTATTGGTGTTGTAATAAATTAATCCTTTTTTGAGCATGGCTTTAGAAACAAGCGGGCTCCTTTTATAATTTGAGATAAGCTTGTCATAATTTTCTATGGCTAATTCATTTTGACCTTTTTCCAGGTATGAATTTCCCAAAACATAATAGGCGTCGTCTTTATAGCCAGATTTTGATGAAGAATTCAAAAAGTTGTTTAATTCCTTTATTTTGGCATTTTCGTTGCCTGTAAGTCCGTAACTGATTGCTTTTTGAAATTGCGCGTAATCAGCGTCAATTCCGCCCGTTTCAATGGCTTTACTGTAAAAGTCTATCGCATTTTTATAGCTGCTGGTCACAAAATAGCCATCGCCAATTCTTAAATAGGTGTCGTTTTTTCTAACGGTGTCATCATCATTTTTTGCGCTGTATTTTTTGAAGGCTTCAATGGCGTTGCCATAATCTTTTTGTTTAAAATAGGCATAGCCCAAGTTGTAATACAATTCATTAAATTCGGGTGTTTTTGAAGCTTCGGAATTTGATGCGAATTTCTGATAATCTAATGCCGCTTCCCTAAAATTATTTAAAAGATAATTTGATTCGGCTTTCCAAAAAGTAGCTCTTGCGGTAATATTGGCATCTAAGGGAACGGAAAGTGAATTTTCAAAATTCGCCTTTGCCAAATCGTAATTTCCTTCAGTAAAAAGTTCTGTACCTCTGTAAAACGCCACTTTTTGAAAAAGCGCACGCTCTTTGGCGCTTTTTTTGTCTTTCAAATAATCCAAAGCACCTTTATAATCTTTTGAAGTAATGTAAGCACTGATAATCAGTTCGTTGATTTCATTTCTGGAAGGCGAATTTGGGTACAAATCTATATATTCCCTTAAAACATCGGGAACACTTTTGTACGGATTTCCAATCTCATAACTTAATTTGGCATAATTTAACCAGGCATCTTTTTGAATTTCCGGTTCAAACTGCATTTGCGATGCATTTCTGAAAGCGTTTAAAGCTTCTTGTTTTTTGTCTTGTTTTAAGTAACATTCCGCCAAATGATAGTAAGCATTTTGGGCAACCGCATTGTTTCCGCCAATTATTTTATTGAAAGTGCTTATGGCATTTTCATAGTCATTTTGTTTGTAATAGGCGTATCCCAGTAAATAATAATCGGTATTGTTCCATTTGCCACGTTGGCCTTTATAGTTTTTTAGATGCGGAATCGCTTCTTCAAATTTTTTCAGGTTGAAATAACTTTCACCCACTATTTTGGAAATTTCAGAATGTTCAATTCCTTTTGATTTTGGCAGCAAAGGCAAGCCGTTTTCGATGGCTTTTTCAAAATTCCCCAATTTGAAATTCATATCAGCCAAATAATAGGAAACGTTGTTTTTATAGGAGGAGTTTTCAGCCACTTCACCCAAATACGTGTTTGCAGTTTCGTAATCATCCTGATTGTAAGCGATATACCCATAATAATATTTGGCCTGTGCGCCGTATGTTGGGGAATTCAGCAAATTTAAAAAATAGGATTTTGCTTTTGAGTAGTTTTTGGTGGCAAATAAAGAATAGCCATAGTTAAAATTAAAAATTTCATCTTCTCTCACAGATAAATTTGTGGGGTTTACTTTTGCATACCATTTTGCGGCATATCCATATTTCCCAACTTTAAAATAATAGTCTGCAATATCAATTGAAGCCCTGTTGTGCTTAGTGCTGGTCGGATATTTTTCAACAAATTCCTGTATCAATTCATCAGCATTTGGTTGTTCCAAACGAATGGCGCTGTTCGCAATATAATAATCGCAATTGGCTTTTAATTCATCCGAATTATCGAACTGCGGTTTTAGGTCGATGAACTTTTCCTGTGCGGCTAAGTACGCTTTGTTTTGGTACAATTCAACAGCGTGGTTATAATCGGCGAGGGCGTTTGTGTATATTGACGTTTGTTGTGATGAAATTGTGAGCGTTGTAAGAAACACAACTAACGGAAGGACAATCTTTTTATAAATCATATTAATAAAATTGAAAGATTTTAACTATTATGTAATAACGCAATTTTTTTTCGAAATTGCCTTTACAAAAAATAATTTTTTAAACAAAGTTGTAACAAGAACTGTTCCTCGTTTTATGTTTTGAACGATTGACTTCAATAATTATAGAAACGGCAGTATTATTAATTGCTTTAATGTTGATATTTTACTTTAAAACAGCTAGTTTTGTCAAAAAACAGCGCGTACTATGTCAGATGTCATTCTTTCCTTACAAAATGCACAAATATATCAAAGAGAGAACTTGGTTTTGGCCGATGTTAATTTGCAAATTAGTATGGGTGAATTTGTATATTTAATTGGAAAAACCGGAAGCGGGAAAAGCAGTTTGATGAAAACATTGTATGGCGATTTGCCTTTGGAACAAGGTGAAGGAAGCATTGTTGGCTTCAATTTAAAAACGTTAAAAGAAGACGAAATTCCTTTTCTGCGCCGCAAACTTGGTGTTGTTTTTCAGGATTTTAAACTGTTAAATGACAGAAGTGTCCATGATAATTTATTGTTTGTGTTGAAAGCAACGGGATGGAAAGACGAGGTTAAAATGAAAGAGAAAATCAATGAAGTCCTGTTAAAGGTTGGTATGGAAACGAAAGGTTTTAAAATGCCATATTTATTGTCGGGTGGCGAACAGCAAAGAATAGCTATTGCAAGGGCTTTGTTAAATGATCCTGACCTTATTTTAGCCGATGAGCCAACGGGGAATTTAGATCCTGCGACTTCGGTAGACGTATTAAATGTGCTGAAAGACATACACGACAGCGGAAAAACCATCTTGATGGGAACGCACGATTATGCACTTATTTTAAAATTTCCTTATAAAACCATCAAATGTGAAGGCGGAGAACTTTTTGAAGTGGTACAGCATAAAAACGCACATTAGAAATCAATTCAATTTTTTGCAGCTTCATTTTTTTTAAGCCTTTTTTCTTTTATATGTCAAATAATAAATATTGACCATCAAAATAAATGCGTTTGTGATGATAATAGGATAAGAAGTCTGCAACATGATTCCATAAACCACAAAAAGGACGGCGCCTAAGGAATTGATAATTCTAAGCGTATTTATATTTTTCATCATAAATGAAATAATCAGCGCTAAAGAGGCCGCGTATCCAACCCATTCTGTAATTGTAATTCCTAAAAATATCATATATTTATATTTGAGGGGGCAAAGATACTTATAAAATACGAATAGGAAAGTGTCTAAAAAAAGAAACCTCACTCAAGAAGAGTGAGGAAAATTGCTATGAAAAAGATGGTAAGCTATGAAA
>JAVVEF010000089.1:2310-11818 GCA_032251275.1 Lutibacter sp. | reverse complement strand
AAATTAAATCTCCAGTTCGCTTAAAATGAAAATGGTTTTTCAGCAAGCCCTAATTGGATAACAGATGATGGCGTAACTTATTCTTTACTTTGCCCATAATAATAACCTAAATAAACAAAACAAAAAAGAGGGCAACCCAAAAGGAAGCCCTCTTTTTTTTTGTTGGTTTAATAAAAATGATCATTTTCCTTTAGTCTATTTTCTCTATTCTATATTCTTTTTTCATTGGCTAATTATCAATTGTATTGTTACCTAATTTAAATATCTTTGCAGGCATGAAAGGAGTTGTTACAAAATCTACGGGAAGCTGGTATAATGTTTATGCCGAAGATGGCGACAGGGTCGATTGCAGGCTGAAAGGAAAGTTTCGTATGAAAGGCATCAAAAGCACCAATCCGGTGGCTGTTGGTGACCATGTGAATTTTGAATATGAAGAAGGAAAATTGACAGGCGTAATCAATAAAATTTTTGAACGGAAAAACTACATCATTCGCAAATCAGTAAACCTTTCCAAGCAAACGCACATCATCGCCTCCAATATCGACACCGCTTTTATTTTGGTGACTATTGACAGTCCGCCAACATCGCCCGGATTTATAGACCGTTTTTTGGCCACTGCAGAAGCGTACAGTATTCACGCTGTGATTCTTTTCAACAAAATTGATATGTACACGCCAGAGCAGCTGGAAATAAAAGCGGAATATGAAGCTATTTACACATCTATCGGCTATCAATGTATTGATGTTTCTGCCACAAAGCACATCAATATAGACAAGGTGAAGGCCTTAATGAAGGACAAAACAACCATGTTTTCGGGGCATTCGGGTGTGGGGAAATCTACACTGGTCAATGCCATTGAGCCTAGCCTGAATTTAAAAACCGCTGAGGTTTCCAAACAGCACAAGCAAGGGCAACACACCACCACTTTTGCCGAAATGTATGAATTGAGTTTTGGCGGATTCATTATCGATACGCCAGGAATCAAAGGATTTGGGGTGGTTGATTTTGAACCTAATGAAATAGCAGATTATTTTCCCGAATTTTTTAAGCTGAAAGGGAAATGTAAATTTCACAATTGCTTGCATATGAACGAACCCAATTGCGCCATAAAAGACGCCGTTGAAAACGAAGAAATTGCCTATTCACGGTACAACAGTTATATTCAAATGGTTGAAGGCAACGAAGAAAATTACAGAACGGATATTTACACCTAAAATGCCTCCTAACCCCCGAAGGGGGAATTTTAAAAAGAGGAAAAAATTAAAAGATTAAACTTAAAAGTTTTTTATAATTTCAAAACAAACTCCTTTTCCTTGGGAAAGGGCTGGGGATAGGATTAAACCCATCAACAACAAATGAAATCAGTCATACAAAGAGTTTCAAATGCATCCGTAACCATTGACGAAATTAAAGTCAGTGAAATTAATGGCGGATTGCTTATTTTATTGGGCATTGAAGAGGCTGATGATAAAACGGACATTGAATGGCTCACCAAAAAAATCGCCAATCTCCGCATTTTTAATGATGAAAATGGTGTGATGAATAAATCGTTGTTGGAAATAAACGGAGATGCCATTGTGGTAAGTCAGTTTACCTTGCACGCCAGCACCAAAAAAGGAAATCGCCCTTCTTATATCTACGCCGCAAAACCCGAAACCGCGATTCCGTTGTACGAACAATTTATCAAACAATTAGAACTTCAGCTAAACAAAAAAGTGGGGACCGGACAGTTTGGCGCCGATATGAAAGTGGCATTGATCAACGACGGGCCGGTGACAATTATGATCGATTCAAAAGAAAAAGCGTAAAGAACTTTTTTATGATTATCGCTACTTGTTAAAAAAAATACAAAAAAAATTTCATTAAAATAGATTCGTTATTTTTTTAGTATCATTGCACTTATTAATAATCATTATAAATAACGAAACATGAAAAAATCAAAATTAATACTATTTACAATGGCGTTTGCCGCTTTTTCTTTTGTGAGCCAATCAGCTTTTGCCCAAGACAATTTCAAGGTAACTGTTGAAAATTCTAATTTAACCTGGAAAGGCTACAAGCCAACAGGCGATCATACCGGCACCATTACATTGGCTTCCGGAAACATTTCCCTAAAAAACAATGCATTAACCAGCGGGAGTTTTGTTGCGGAGATGAGCTCCATTAAAGATGCCGACGGAAGCGCAAAACTGGAAGGCCATTTAAAATCTGAAGACTTTTTTGAAGTTACTACTTTTCCAACCGCAAAATTTGATATCACAAAAATTGAAAATAAAGGAGCGAAGATTCACGTTACGGGAAATATGACCATTAAAGGCATCACCAAACAAATCACGTTTCCTGCCACACTTGCCGTTAACAATGACAATGTGACTTTAACTAGCGAGACTTTTCAAATCAACAGAGCCGATTTTAACATAAAATACAAATCAAAAACGTTTTTTAATGATTTAAAAGACAAGTTTGTGAACGATGATTTCGATTTTCAGGTAACCATTGTTGCCAAAAAATAACCATTTCATTTAAAACATTTATTGGGAATGCCTGCCTTTTCGGTGGGCATTCCCGCTTAAATAAGCGGTCGGGCTTTTTGTTGCAATCTTTTTTAATTTGCCTGCCGGCAATTAAAAAAGGATTTTCACTTCAATCCCTAATGCAAATTGAATTACGATTTTAACCTTCAGATTATAAATCCCCGCTTCGGGGGTTAGGGGGCTAAACTAAATCCAGCACTGTCTTTGGTCGACGACATCACAAAAGTGCTTTGCACATTGGCAACAGAATCTAAAACACTCAATTTATTCTTCAAAAAAGCCTGATAACTGTTCATATCTTTCACAATTATTTTTAGCAAATAATCATAATTGCCTGCAACGTGAAAGCATTCCATCACTTCATCTATTTTATTAATGGCATTTTCAAACCGGGTAATCATCTCTTTTGAATGTACCGATAAAGTCACCTGACAAAAAACTTCAATCATATAGCCCACTTTTTCTTTGTCTAAAACAGCAATGTAATTTTTAATAACGCCAGTCTTTTCAAGCCTTTTGATGCGTTCATAGGTGGGCGTTTGGGTCAAACCAATTTTTAAGGCGATTTCTTTAATGTTCGCTTTTGAATTTTGCTGAAGCAGATTGAGAATCTTTTTATCCGTTACATCTAAGTTGACCATCATCATCAGTAATTTTTTCTAAAAATAAACAAAAATATTTAAGAGTTAAGTAAATTATTCTTTTTTAATAGATATATGAAGCAAAATACACTGAAAATATTATTTAATTCAGTTTATTAAGTTGAAATGCGCTAATTTTATATGATAAATTTTTATGTTATGAGCAACAAACCGGCAAACAAAATCCAAGATTTACAATATTTTGGAGAATTTGGAGGCGTAAATCCTTCCATTTCAGATTCAGCAACCTATACATTTTTACATGCTAAAACAATGCTTGATACTTTTGAAGGTCACGCAGAAGGCTGTTATTTGTATTCCCGTCATTCAAGTCCGAGCAATTTATATTTAAGCAAAGCCTTGGCAGCTATGGAATTTACCGAAACCGCAAATGTGGCCGCATCAGGAATGGGCGCCATCACATCGGTATTTTTGCAGGTTTGTGGTGCAGGAGATCACATTGTTGCAGGCAGAACAATTTACGGCGGCACCTATGCTTTTCTAAAAAACTTTGCTCCAAAGATGAATATTTCTACTTCATTTGTTGACATTACTTCATTGGAAAAAGTGGAAGCGGCAATAACCCCAAACACAAAAATGATCTATTGCGAATCCATCAGCAATCCGCTATTGGAAATTGCCAATATTACAGAATTGGCAAAAATTGCCAAAAAACACGGAATTATTTTGGTGGTGGACAATACTTTTTCTCCGATGATGATTTCTCCTCAAAAACTGGGCGCCGATGTGACGATTCACAGTTTAACGAAATTTATCAATGGCACAAATGACACCGTTGGAGGCGTTGTTTGCGGTACACAAGAATTTATTGACGGTTTGAAAAATGTAAATGACGGCGCAATGATGTTATTGGGTCCGGTGATGGACAGTCTGCGTGCGGCCAGTATTTTGAAAAACTTACGAACGCTGCATATCCGAATGAAAAAACACAGCGAAAACGCGATGTATTTGGCTGAGAATTTTGAAAAAGACGGACTTAAAGTGGTGTATCCGGGATTAAAAAGCCACAAAAGTTATGAATTGATGCAATCATTGTATAATGTTGAATACGGTTTTGGCGGAATGATGACCATCGATGTAGGGAATCTGGAAAAAGCAAATGAGTTGATGGAATTGATGCAACACGAAAATTTAGGCTATTTGGCTGTGAGCCTCGGGTTTTATAAAACATTGTTCAGTGCGCCAGGCACAAGCACTTCCTCAGAAATTCCTGTTGAAGAGCAATTGGAAATGGGACTTTCCGATGGAATTATTCGTTTTTCGATTGGACTGGACAACGAAATTGAACGCACCTACAGGGCGATGAAAAATTGTATGAAACAAGTAGGAGTTTTATAGTTCAAAACCAAGAATTTAAAATTTGATTTTATTGTTACAATTATAATAATTGGTGAAAACCCCATTCATTTTTTTTGAATGGGTTTTTTCATCTGTTTATTATCTATTTTTTATTGGTACAGATGCAGTCGCCATTAATCATTTCTGCGTGTATCAAAATTTGTTATGGCTCGTTTCATCTGTTTAAATGTTGTTTTTTATCGGTAACAGCTATAATTCGCCATCAATCATTACTTTGCGTATCAAAATTTGTTATGCGCGTTTCAGCTGTTTAATTTTTATTTTTTTTGGTACAGCTGCAGTTCGCCATGAATCTTTCTTTTACAAATCAAAATTTGTTATGCTCGTTTCATTTGCAAAAACTTTCAAATTTCCGTATCATTACAAATCCAAAAAATATTGAATGCAAGACAATAACCAAAACCTATCTGAAATAGAAATTGAAAACCAAAAAATTATTGACAATAAAGAACTAAATCTTTATGAAGCTTTAATTCCGGTAATTATTTTAATGGCGATGCTTGCCTATAACATATTTTTTGCCGGTGGCGAATTATTGGGTGAATATTCCAATCAGTTTATTTTATTGATGGGCGGCGTAATTGCTTCCGTGGTTGGCTTTTTTAACAAAGTTTCCTTAAAAATAATGATTAATGAAATTTGGGAAAACCTGAAAAGCGTTTTTGTGCCAATTATGATTTTATTTTTGGTGGGCGCTTTGGCCGGCACTTGGCTGGTAAGTGGTATTATTCCTGCGATGGTGTATTACGGACTACAAGTGCTGAGTCCGGGAATATTTTTACCGGCATCCGTTATTATTGCAGCGGTAATTTCCGTTGCAACAGGAAGTTCCTGGACCACCTCCGCAACCGTGGGAATCGCTTTGGTAGGTATCGGAACCGCGTTGGGAATTCCAACAGGGATGATTGCCGGTGCCGTAATCTCCGGCGCTTATTTTGGCGATAAAATGTCTCCCTTAAGCGATACCACAAATCTAGCTCCGGCAATGGCCGGAACAGATTTATTTACGCACATTAGGTATATGACTTTAACTACTGTTCCTTCAATTCTGGTTACGATAGTTGTTTTTAGCATTATAAGTTTAAATATTGACACCACAGGAACGGCAGATATTAGCGGACTTTTAAATACCATAAAAAACACATTTAACATCACACCCTATTTATTTATTGTTCCCTTAATAGTAATTGGCTTGATTTTAGTAAAAACAAAGCCTTTAATTGCTTTGGGAATTGGCGTTGTTTTGGCAGCAATATTCGCCTTTATTTTTCAACCTGAAATATTGGGAAGTTTGGCGACTTCTAATTTAAGGGCGATTATGAACGCTGTTTTTGTTGATACGGAAATTATAACGGATAATATTAAATTAAACGAATTGTTTAGCGCCGGAGGAATGAAAGGAATGCTTTGGACAATCTTTCTGATTTGTTGCGCGATGGTTTTTGGCGGCACGATGGATGCCATTGGCGCTTTGGCAAAAATCACCAAAGAATTACTGAAACTGGCAACTTCAATTTTCGGATTGTTCTTTAGCACTGTTGTAAGCTGTATCGGATTAAACGCCATTGCATCCGACCAATATTTGGCCATTGTCATTCCTGGAAAAATGTTCAAAAAAGCATTTGAAGATAAGGAATTGGCACCCGAAAATTTAAGCAGAACCCTGGAAGATTCTGGAACGGTAACTTCTGCATTAATTCCTTGGAATACTTGTGGTGCTTATCAAAGTGGCGTATTGGGCGTTCCCGTAGCCGATTATGCCATTTATGCCATTTTCAACTGGCTAAGCCCAATAATGACACTAACTTTTGCTGCTTTCAGCATAAAAATAAAACAGTTGGTGACAGAGAAAGTTAAAAGCTGAAAGTTCAAAGCCTTAATTTTTTTAATTGTACATAAAGTCATAAATTCTAATCAAACTCCCTTTCCTTAGGAAAGGGTTGGGGATAGGATTAAATAAACCAATTCCAAACCAAGCCAAAACGAACCGTTAAATCCCGATATGGATAGGTTGGTGCCGAATAGTAGGTTCTTCCAATAAAACTGGCCCCGAAATTTTCAACTTTCAAGTAAAGGCGCGTTCTTTGTATTTGCGCATTGGCGAAAAAATCGAGCATCGGAAAATTTCCAATTTTCTGGGTGTTTTGCAATACAAATTCACTTAAAAGCGGATTGTACGCGCCGGCATTAAATTCCGTAAAATATTTTACTGTAACGCCGGTTTGCAAGTATAGCGGTTTTCCTTTGAATAGATAATTGGAGTAATACAAGGTGTTTCTGGTCACAATTTCAGGAACTTTAAAAAACGATTCTCCGCTGGAAACATTTTGGTACATTACTGTATTATCTAACGTAAATTTTCTGAAAGTGATGGAATTGCGTATCGTAACCTTTAAATAATTTAAGGATTCTGTAGCCTGTGCTGCCAAAGAATTTTCGTCAAAATAGGTGTAATTGTCGATGAGGTTGTAACTCGCGTTGATGCTCGCCCAATTTTTATAGCTGAATTCGGCGCCAACATTCTTAATTTGTTCATTTTTGAAATTATTTTGCCAGTTGTAATCTTTGTAATCACTTTGGTATAGCAACTTGTTAAAATCAGCCGTTTTTGAAGTGATTTCCGCAAAACCTTTAAAACGGTAAACGCTGTCTTTTTTAAACATCACAGATCCTTTTATGTAGTTCCCTGTTAAATCGCCTGCAATAATGGAGCTGGCATCGGCATTTAAAAATAATTTTCCAAAGTTTGTTTGCCAATCCGCACCAACGGAAATGGCATTTCCTTTTAACTTCTCGGGAATGGTTTCGGCATCCAAATACAAAATGCTGCTGTAATGATAATTGTAATTGAAGTAATTTGCTTTTGCCCTCAAAATTCCCACATAAGGTGCTTCAAATTGGAGATAAGCTTCGTTATTCATTTTTTGGTAAGAAGTGTGGTCTACAATATGATTCTCATAGGCTTCGCCAAAAATTGGATTCACCGCCGCCTGTCTAAAACGGTAATGCTGGGTTTCATAAATAAAAGAATGGCCTAGTTTCATTCCGTAATTTGCATTTTCGTCGATAGCTATGAATTGGCTTGAATCAACTTTAAGTGTTGCGGCAACAATTAATAAAGAATCGATTTTCTTTATTCTGACTTTGCGTATTGAATCAAGTTTGAGGGTGTCTTTTTTGGTTAAAGGGATTTTTTTGCTTAAAGAATCAATTTTTATCACCGGATTTTCTTTAATCAATTCGGTTTTAACCAGAGTATCTTTTCCCTTTTGGGGTAAATTTTTGGTGGTACTTTGTCTTTTTGGCGCAGTGATAATTTCTGATTTTACAGGATTGGAAATAGTGTCTTTCTTCAACCTTTCAATTTCCTTCAAGATAGCATTATACGTTTTTAACTTATTTGATATCGTGGTATTGTGCTTTTCTATTTTATTTTCTTTGGAATATAAATTAACTTGATGATCCAAAAAATAGCGTTTCCCTTCAAACATATTATTGGCGTCCGTAAAATTGACATCCAAACGGCCTCTGTCAATATAATTGGGATCGTTATTTTCAAAATATCCAACAGATTCGGATGTTAATCCGCCATTTTCATTGTTTAACAAGTCGAACGACATATAATGCGCTTTCAGGGAATAAAAATTATTTTTCGACTGATAATTAACGGATGTCCTGAAATTTCCGTGGCTTGCTAAAGAATTCCGGTATTTTCCCAAGGAACGCAATCCTTTATAGGCAATAAAAATATTGAATTGACGGGAAGTATTCAGCGTTAAAAATCCGTCCAAAACCTGTCCTTGTTCCATTCCGGTTCTGTACATAAATTCGGAAGTTGGCGTTGGCACATCGTAATAATACACATCTTCAACCTGATAATAATTATAGTGTTTCGCAGTTGCGCCAATGGATGGAAACAGTGAAGTGTCATTAAAATCGTAGCCCAGTTTGTTGTATGTCTGGCCCTGATTGGCAAAAGGCAACAATTCAAAATTGTCTTTTCTGATATAATTGAATTTATAATCTTTTGCGATGGTTAAGGTAGTGTCAACAAGGGTTGTATTGTTGTTTATGGAGATTATTTTGTAATCGGTATATTTTGTTTCTCCGCTGAGTTTAATCTGGACTTCATTTTTAAACGTGGTGCTGTCACCTTTAAATACGCCGCCGCCTTCTTGCTGCCTCATAATTTGAGCATCCGAAGCCAATAAATAAAACCCAAAAAATAATACTGTGAATAATTTTTTCATAAAACACATAAAGCAACAAAGGTAAATTATTTGAATGATAATAATAAAAGTAAATTTGGGAAGTTCTCCTTAGTAATTAACGCTAATTTTGTGAATCTATTTTGAGCCATGGGACTTAAGAAATATTATTTAAAAAACACTGTTGAAGCAGGAACTGATGAAGCGGGCAGAGGCTGTTTGGCTGGCCCAGTTGTGGCCGCTTCGGTGGTTTTGCCCGCCAATTTTTACCATCCTTTGTTAAACGATTCTAAGCAATTGACGGAGAAACAGCGCGAAATATTGCGTCCTTTTATCGAACGAAATGCGCTGTCTTTCGGTATTTCTTATGTTTTTGAAGCGAAAATTGATGAAATCAATATTTTACAGGCTTCTATTTTGGCGATGCATTTGGCCATTGAAAAACTGGCGATTGAACCTGAACATATTATTGTTGACGGGAATAAATTTAACCAGTATAAAAATATTCCTCATACCACCATTGTAGAAGGCGACGCCAAATTTATGAGCATTGCGGCAGCTTCGGTTTTGGCAAAAACGTACCGGGACGATTTTATGCAACAGCTGGACCTTGAATTTCCAATCTATAACTGGAAACAAAACAAAGGCTATCCAACGCTTTTTCATCGAAACGCTATTCGGGAATTTGGCATCACCGATTATCACCGAAAATCTTTTAGGTTGCTGCCCGAGCAATTGAAGTTAA
>JAVVEF010000089.1:0-2210 GCA_032251275.1 Lutibacter sp. | reverse complement strand
TTTTAGTTCAAGCTGCGTTAGGGATTGAAGTGAAAACCTTTTTGCGTTTTTTCAGCGAAAAAAGTTTGGAACATAAAGCCCGCCTGCCTTTTCGGCAGGAACGCCCAAATAACCATTTTTAACACTGTTGTTTTTGAAATTGCGCAAATAATTTGCCATTAAAATGATACATTTGCCCCTGTTAAAAACGAAAAGATGATTAAAAGAACCCGAGCCGCCATTTCAAAATTAATTATTCATAAAGTTGGGAATAAGTTTAACAGCGCCACCAATATTTTTTCTGAAAGCGCCATCACTTTTGATGAGGAAAGTTATGAATTGATGAAGCCTTTTTTGCTGAAACCTTTTGGCGCGGTGACGGAAAGTTATCGTTTTAACCACCACGCAAACATTGAATTGAATGAAATTAACAGTTACGCAGCCCAGGTTTTTAAGGATCCGGAATCGTTTATTGAAGTTTCTAGGCATATTGTGAATCACTTGTACGAGCAATCCAATTCGGCTCAAATAAAAACGGGTGACGTCATTATCGCACTTTTTGAAGATGTGGAATATAAGGAAGTGATTACGCAGGCGTTGGGGATTTTTAAGATTGAAAACAAACTCGATTTTTTTCAGACGCATATGGAAAACAACAGTTTGGACGTGTATGTGCAAAAGGGAATAAGCACCAAAAAACTGGATAAAGGCTGTTTAATTGTCAACACAACCGACTCGGAAGGGAAAGTGGTTTTGAGTGTTGACACCAATAATTACGATTCACTTTACTGGATTCAAAACTTTTTGAATGTAAAATATGCCGATGATAACAACCAGCACACCAAGAATTATTTGGAAATGTGCAAGGAATTTTCTGAAGATATCATCAAGGAAGATTTGGGTATTCAGGAAAAAAATACGTTTTTGGCACGTGCGGTAGACTTTTTCAAAACCAATGAGTTGGTGAATATCGATGATTTTAAGGAAAATATTTTTGAAGAAAATGAGGAACAAAAGTCGAAGTTTGACGACTATAAAAAGCAATATGAAACGTTGAATGACGTGTTGGTGAGAAATCAGTTTACGGTTTCTGAAGCGGTGTTCAAAAAGCAAAAGCAAAAAATTAAAACCGAAATTAAATTAGACACCAACATTGTTATAAAACTCGATATTGACGCGCCCGAAGCATCCAGCGAATACCTGGAAAAAGGCTATGATGAAGACAAAAAAATGATGTTTTATAAGGTGTTTTTTAATGAGGAGGAATAAATCGGTTGCTGGTTGTCAGTTGTCGATTTTGTTAAATCTCATATTATATCCAAAATCCAAAATTTTTAAATCGTAATCCCGATAGCTATCGGGACGTAATTCTTAACTCTTAAATCTCTCAAATTCTGCTTCAAACAACGTGGAGAAATGCTTTAAAATTTTTGCTTTTACTTCATCCATCGGAATTTTAACATTCAATTCGGCTTCCATAGAAGTCACGGCTTTTCCTTTAATTCCGCAAGGAATAATATTGTCGAAATAGCCCAAATTGGTATTTACATTCAGCGCAAAACCATGCATGGTTACCCAACGGCTGGTTCGTACGCCCAAAGCGCAAATTTTACGAGCAAAAGGCGTTCCAACGCCAAGCCAAACGCCGGTTTCGCCTGCGCTTCGTCCGGCTTTGATACCGTATTCATCCAATGTTAAAATGATAACTTCTTCTAAAAATCGTAGGTATTTGTGAATATCGGTAAAAAAATTGTCCAAATCCAAAATCGGATAGCCAACCAATTGTCCGGGACCGTGATAGGTGATGTCGCCACCGCGATTTATTTTATAAAATGTGGCGCCTTTTTCGGTAAGTTGGGTTTCATTGAGCAACAAATTATTCATATCGCCGCTTTTGCCCAAGGTATATACATGAGGATGCTCCACAAACAAAAAATAATTTGGCGTTTTATAATCGGTATTATTTTTTCGGTTCTCAATTTTAAGGTCAATGGTCTCCTGAAAAAGCACTTCCTGCTCATTCCAGGTTTCTTTGTAATCTTTTAATCCTAAATCAATTAACTTAATTTTCTTCATCTGTTTCTTATTTATTTTTTATTGGTACAGCTGCTGTTCGCCATTAATCATTCCTTTGTGTATCAAAATTTAGGATGCTCGGTTCATCTATTGGGATTGTTATTAATAACTCACCTTACGCAATACTCACCTCAAAAAACATTATTTTAACATTT
>JAVVEF010000088.1:0-12018 GCA_032251275.1 Lutibacter sp. | reverse complement strand
TTTTTTCATCTCTTATTGGTTTAAGTTGTATAATTTGATTTGATTTTTAAAACTAGTTACATTTTCAAAAATACATTGACTTTTTTTTACGAAATCGATTGCGAAATCTTCGCAATCGATTTCGAAACTTATTTTCTTTTACCTGAGTTAATCAAAAAAAAATAACTCCCTTTAAAAAAAACTAAATAATTTAGTCTAATTTAGGCCAAATATTCTTTACAAAATGAAACCTGTTACGCTTAAAGACATTGCTTTAGAATTAAACATATCGGTTTCCGCAGCTTCCAAAGCGCTGCAAGGTCGCAGCGATGTAAGTAATTCTACGCGGGAGGCTGTTATGAAATTGGCGGAAAAATTGAATTATGTCCCTAATTCTGTTGCCGTAAATTTAAGGACGCGACAAACTAAAACCATAGGTGTCATTATTCCTACTATCGTACACCAGTTTTTTTCGAAAGTAATTGACGGCATTATTGAGGAAGCAGAAAAACAAGGCTATTTTGTGATTACGCTGCAGTCTAATGAAAACTTTGAGTTTGAAAAAAAACAACTTCAGCTGCTAATGCAAAAAAGGGTTGACGGCATTCTTATTTCCCTTTCCAATCAAACCCAGCATTGTAAACACTTGAACGAAATTCTTCAAAAAGACATACCTATAGTTATATTCGATAAAATCAGCAAACTGGTTAACTGTTCAAAAGTCTCCATTGATGATCAAATGGCCGCATATAACACCGTATCATATTTAATTGAAAAAGGCTATAAACGAATTGCCCATTTTAGGGGTTCATTAATGCCACAAAATTCAATTGACCGATTTTTAGGTTATAAAAAGGCACTTGTCGACCACGGAATTGAGTTTGATCCGTCGTTGGTGTATTTATGCGATAACAATGATGATTTTAATGATGGCTATACAAATGCCCAAAAATTGCTAAGGGAGCAGAAGGATGTTGATGCCATTTTTGCCATTACCGATCTTATTGCTGTTGGAATACTAAAATGCTTTAATGAAAAAAGTGTTAAAATACCTGAAGACATTGCTGTATTTGGTTTTAGCGATTGGTTTATGGCATCTGTAGTTACACCCACTTTATCATCTGTAATACAACCGGGATTTGAAATGGGAAGGAAAGCCACTGAAATTTTAATAGAGGAAATTAAAAATCTCAATACCAATACGCCTTATTCTTTCCAAAATGTTGTGCTGCCTACATCATTGGTGATTAGGGAATCCACCTAAATCATTAAGTTTACAAGTATTTCTTGGAAACAGAATCGAAACTTATCTTAAATTTATTTTAAGATCTAAAAATCCCGCAATTGCGCGATTCTATTACTCTTCTTTTTTCATTTCATCATTGAGATAAAACATAGATTCATCTGGCCTAAAAGCCCTGTTAAACCAAATTGGCCTGCGTTCTCCGTTTGGCCCGGGAGCAGAACGTGTCATTTTCATCCATTCTTTATAAACCTCATGCGATTTGTTGGTGTCCACAAAAATATCGCCATAATGCTCGTCTTTTCCAGGTTTTTCAATGCGAACCCTTTGGTGCCAGCAATGCATGCCGCTGATAGGATCGGGATGTACGGCATGGGTAATATTTTGGTGAACGCCTCCGTCTTTCCAAAAAATTCGTTTGGAATCTTTGTCCGCCGATTCAAATGGCATTATTCCAGAAATGGTGTTCATTTTCCAGCCGCCTTTTCCATTGCTTTCAATATTCACGGTGTTGGTGGCCCACCTGTTTCCCGTTTTATCCTGAGGTCTTCTCCACCTGCCAATATGATGCGAGCAGGCAACTACACCGGGTTTCATGCTTTGGGTCACCCAAACTTTATCGATGAAATAACCGATATCGGTATTCATTTTCACCAAATCGCCCGTTTTAAATCCCCAATTCGACGCATCGTCGGGATGCATCCAAATCGGATTTCTGTTCGAAATTTCCACCAGCCATTTTGCATTTCCCGAACGCGTATGAATCAACGCCGGCAGCCTGAAAGTTGGAACCAGCACATATTCTCCTTTAGATTTGTCCAAATTATCTAAATGAATATGGCTTTTGATATAGGTTGGCGTGGCGTATTCCGGCCACTTCCAATCGACCATCGTTTGCGAATAAAACTCATTTTTACGCGATGGCGTAGGGAAACCAACCATCGCTTTTCCATTAATCATCACGCCGATGTTTTTTCCGTCTTTGGAAACAACTTGGGTATTTTCATCTACTGTTGCGCCCGCTAATTGCGCTTCGGTTAACAAGGTTTCATTCTTTTTGTACGATTCTCCGCTTTCAATTTCAAAGGCGCCATATTTTTGCATGTACTCCAATTCGGTGACACCTTCTTTTTTGGCAGTTTCCGGCAAGCCCGGAACGCGTTCAAAAATGTATTGGTAATATTCGTCGATGGTTATTTTTTCTCCCGGACGGTAAGGCGATTCAAAATGTTTGCGAATTCCCATACTTCCGTCGGGATCGATTCGCCAGCTTAATTCAATAAAAAATTCATCTTCTTCCCAAACTTCTCCCGGATTCACTTCATAAGTCAATTGCACCGGTTTTCCATTTCTTCGCGCAGCTTCACGCAGTACCGGCTGACGAAAAGCCACCCAAGTTCCGCCGTGCGTGGCGTAAGAATTGATATCATGACGTTCGGAAGCCAATCCCATCGGCAACACAAAATCGGCGTGAAAGGCGGTTTCGTTCCATGTTGGCGTTAAGGCGGCGTGCAATCCAAATTTACTTTCGTCCATAAACATTTCCATCCAAGTAAATCCGTCGGGATACGTCCAAACCGGATTGAAAACCCTTGAAAAATAAACATCCAGTTTGCCTCTTCCTTCTTTTAGGAAATGCGGCAACAATTGGCTCATTTCAAAAAATGACAAAGGAAATTCTTTTGGAAAATGCAATTCATTCCATTGTTTCTGTGGTTTTGGCGGATTCGGCAGCGTTGGCGCAAATTTATTCCATGAATTTGGCGATGTTCCTCCTTTTGTTCCAACCGCGCCTGTGAGCACCGTTAAGAAATGCAAACAGCGGGCAACCGCCCAGCCGCCAAGGTTTGAAGCACCTGCAGCACGCCAGTTATGCGAGGCAAAACGTTCGCCGGCTTCCCCAATTTTTTGCGCAATCTCTACAATCATATCGGCTTTGACACCCGATTCTTTTTCGGCAAATTCAGGCGTATATTCCTTGTACTCGTCGATCATTGCAGCAATATAATTCTCAAAAGTAATCGCTTTATCTGCGTGTTTCGCCTTTAAATATTCTTGCCAGTTGGTCCAATTTTCCAAATAATCTCTGTTGTACAACTTATTTTGCAAAATATGCAAGGCCATCGCCAACAAAACGGCGGCTTCCGTTCCAGGATAAGAAGGCATCCAATAATCGGACATGCTTGCCGTATTCGATAAACGCGGATCCATCGTGGCCAGTTTGGCGCCTTTCATTTTCCCTTCGATAATGCGTTGCGCATGCGGATTGAAATAATGACCCGATTCTAAATGTGCAGAAATCAGCAATATAAATTTTGCTTCGGCGTGATCAGGTGATGGCCGGTCGTATCCATACCACAAATTATAGCCAAAACGCGCTCCCGAAGAACAAATATTGGTGTGCGAATTATGCCCGTCAATTCCCCAGCCCTGCAAAATCCAGTTCATAAATTTTTCATGTCCCGGTCTTCCAACGTGGTAAGCAACTTCATTGTGGCGATTTTCTAAAATGGCGTTTCTGATTCTTAAAGAAATAGTGTCAAGCACTTCATCCCAACTTACGCGCTCCCATTCTCCTTCTCCTCTTTTTCCTTTTCTTTTCAGCGGAAATAAAATTCGGTCGGGATCTGTCAATTGATTGATGGTGGCCGGACCTTTGGCACAGTTTCTTCCTCTGCTTCCCGGATGGTAAGGATTTCCCTCAAATTTTTTGACTTCCTGCGTTTCTTTGTCGATGAATGCCGTTAATCCACAGGCGCTTTCACAATTAAAACAAGTGGTCGGCACAATTTGATAGGTGACTTTTTCCTTTTTTGGCCAAACTTTCGGATTGTATTCCACCCAATTGTCCCATTTTTCAGGTGGCGGAAAATTTTCATACAACTGCGCGACTTGTTCATCGGTAAAATGGCGCATATCCTGATCAAATTCCTGATGGCCGTCTTTATGCAAATTAGGAATGATTCCTAATTTTTCTGCAATTCCTTCTATAAATGATGGTTTTTTGTAACCCATGATGATTTACGATTTACTATTTTTTAATAATGAATTTTAAATTTTAAATACTGAATTTTGAATTTCAAACTTTTAACTTCTAATATTTAATATTTAATATTTAACTTTTTAATTACGCCAACGGAACTCTTTGCGGCGCTTCCACCCAAATTTTCTCTGTTACAAGAATTCCTGCCAAAACACAAACTCCTGATACCACAGCCACTAATTCTCCAGCACCCAAAAGTAACAGTGCCAAAGGAATGATGTTTCCAACCAATACGGCTACGCCCCAAAACAGATTTTTATACCTTCCTTTTGTGATCATTTTCACCACCATTTTTGCTGAAGTGGTTGGATGTGTGATGGTCAATTCGGTAACCAGCGTAAACAGGTTCACCACCAAGGCAATAATCATGGTATTTCTCAGCATCACCATCCAGTCTTCATAACCGAAAACCAAGGAAGCAATCACAAAAATTGCAGTTCCCGCCATCACGCTGTGCACCAACATATGCAGCGGCAAGGTTGGACTTTGCCAAAAATCGCGGCCTTTTGCCTGGGCAAACAAGAATGCGGTATAAATTGCCAATAATATGGCAAAACCTGCTGTAATCCATATTAAAACGGTTTCACCGGTTTTTATTTCGAAGAAGGTCATTGCGCCCCAAATTGTTACCAGCAATCCGAAAACAGTAATTGTATAACCGCCTTTCACCAACCAGGAATTCCACTGCGGACGCAATAAAACATTTAAAAATCGGTCTGGCCTGTCTAAATCCATCACCAAAAACAACCCAGTTAGCCCAAGGAAAACCAACGAAATTCCTGCCGACCATAATTTAGCGGTTGTCGACACTTCATATCCCAACAGCAAGGCCAAAAACGGAATTAAAAAAGCGCCTGCGGCGATGGCTTTTGTAAATACATAGGTGGAAACTTCCCAGCCCCACAATATTCCTTTATCCGGCGTATCATAAACCCTGCGGGCTTTCCCGTTCAATACATCAATATAATTCGGATTTTCACTGTCTTTTCTTTGGTAAGCGGCTTCAATATCATTGTCGATGGTCATCTGCAATAAATCGAACTCCTTATTGCTGTACATCATTTTTTCTGCAGCTTTCGCAAAATGCCCAACACCACGCGCTTGAGAGCTCCACAAACTTGGACCCGATTTGTCTGTTGCCTCTGCAACCAACGAAGCATCGTCTCCATCTATATAAAATAAATTTGGATTGGTGCCTTTTTCGGGCTTGCGAACTTTTACTGCCTGGCGTGCCAACAATTGCGAAATCTCCGTGTTCGGATTGTGCATGTCACCGGCAATAATGGCGTGTTCCGGACAAACAGAAACACAGGCCGGTTCTCGGCCAACATCTACCCTGTGCGCACAATAATTACATTTTGCAGCCGTATGTGTGTCAGGATCGATATACAAAGCATCATATGGACAAGCCTGCATACACGATTTACAGCCAATACAACGGTTATTGTCGAAGTCCACAATCCCGTCCTCACGGGTGTAAAGCGCCTGAACCGGACAAATTTCCACGCAAGTCGCGTCGGTGCAATGATTGCAACGCATCACGGAAAATATTCTTCTTGTATTTGGAAATTCCCCTTTTTCAACCTGCTTCACGTAAGTTCTGTTAACGCCAATAGCCACATCGTGTTCTGATTTACAGGCTGTTGTGCAAGCATGGCAACCAATGCATTTTCGATTGTCAATTATAAAACCATACTTCATATCTTTAAAAATATTTTAATCTATAACAAATTTAACGAATGAAAATGTTAGTTTTGTGATACTCATCACGCAAAGGATTATTTAGATGTATTTTAAATGAAGTACCTTTTTTAAGCAGAAATAATTTATTTTTGTGGAAATATAACCCATGAAACGAGCATATCAAATTTTGATACACAAAGGGATAATTAATGGCGAACTGCAGCTGTTACCGATAAAAAATAAAATTTAAACAGATGAAAATTCAACTGTTATTTTTTGGCATTACCACCGATTTGGTTGGTGAAAATTCAATTTTTTATGAATTGAAATCAGTGGCGACTGTTCAGGATTTAAAAAATGAATTGCTGTTAAATTATTCTAAATTAAAAAACATAGAAGAATTTGCCATTGCCGTAAATGAAGAATATGCCGAAAATGATTTGGTTTTAAAAGAAAATGATGTGGTAGCAATTATTCCGCCGGTGAGTGGAGGATAGACTTTTTGTTGTTGGTTGTTAGTTATTAGCGAAATATAAATTTAACAAATGAAAAAATCTTCTATCATTATCACTTCGGAAAAATTAAAGGTTCAGGATTGTTATGATTTTGTGCAGGATGCTGCTTGTGGTGGCATTGCCTTATTTGTGGGCACTGTTCGAAATCACACAAAAAATAAGGAAGTTTCCCATTTGAATTTCAGTGCTTACGAACCAATGGCTTTAAAGGAAATGCAAAAAATCGCAGCTTTGGCGTTGGCAAAGTTTCAAATCCATAAAATAGCCATTCACCATGCGATTGGTGAGTTGCAAATTGGTGATATTCCCGTGATCATTGCCGTTTCTTCCGCCCACAGAAAAGCGGCTTTTGAAGCTTGTGAATTTGCCATTGATACCTTAAAAGAAACGGTTCCTATCTGGAAAAAAGAGCATTTTAACGACGGAGAAATTTGGGTGAATTCGCACCCATAAAAACAAAGAATGCCTAAAAAAATAGGGCATTCTTTGAGAAATTATTTTAAATTTTATTGTAATGACTTCATAAAATCAGCATTCATAAACACATAATCTTTACCTGCTGCATAAACATGGCAACCACTGCAAAATTTAGCCCATTTAGAAGCTCCCGTACTTAACTTTCCTTTTTCACCCATTACATAGCCCCAATCGCCAGTTTCTGGTGAAGTGCCTACCGCCTGTTTAATCATTATTGTTAAAACTTTTTTACCTTTCTTCTCCCAAGTGGCCTTATTTTTATATGTTTCTTTGACAACTACAGTTCCTTCAGGGTATTTATAAGGTCCCGACCCATTATTGACGGCCGCTCCTATATCATTTATATAAATTTCTCTATAAGCAGCTTTACCATTGTGCCTTTTTTCAATAAAACCTGTTGGATCTCCGGTGTTTGGTGCATCTTTAGTAATTTTATACCAAGATGTATAACCATCCCAAGGATTTGCCAAAGAGCTACTTTCTTTAGTAATTTTAGAATATTCATTCATCTTGTCATTCTTATTAAATGACATAAGGCCAAAAACACCGATGCCAATAAGTGTTATTAGAACTCCAATTTTGTTTTTCATAATTTAAAAGATTTAATGGTTAATATTAATTATTTTTGGTTTAATTACTAATTAGTAAAGTAATTTCAAATTAGATGTTTTGGGCGTTCCCACAAGGGTCGGGCTTTCCGTTTCAATCTTTTTTAATTCGCCGAAAGGCGAATCAAAAAAGGATTTACACTGTAATCCCTAACGCATAAGTTGATTTAATTGCACTTATCGTTATTTTTTAATTGTTCTCAGATAGTTTACCAAATCCCAACGATCCTTCTCGGGTATAATAGGTTCCCACTTTATCATTGAATTTCTTCCGTTTGAAATTTTCCAAAAAATTTCTCCGTCAACTTGTTTTTGAACTGGATCTGAAGTTAAATTAGCAGGTTTAGGGTTTAAGGATTTGCCTCCAATTCCATCACCTTTACCTCCGGTTCCATGACAAGCAACACAAAACTGGGCAAATATTTTAGCCCCATTTTTTACAGAAGCACTTTTCTTTTTTTCAGAAACTGGATTTATGATGTTTTTGGCTGTTGAAGGAGCAACCCATTTATCTTGCTGTAATGCATTATATTTCGCAAAACCAAATAATCCAAAAATAATTATACCAGCTAAAAAGAAATTTCTCATAAAATATTTATTTATTTGTTTTAGATTAAGTCGAAAAAAAAATCAATAATTACAAAATATTTTAATTTTTTGTAATTATTGATTTTTTAGCAAGTTCCAATTTCAGGCAATTAAAAATTTGCTTATGAAATTTAAATGAAATCACATCCTTAAATAATCTCCATTTTCTTCAACAAAAAAGAGGCATTCATATTTTTGCAGATTCCTTCTTTCAGTTTGTAATCGAAAAACAATTCATCGCTAATGATTTCAGCATCAAAGTAATAATTTTGCACCTCCGGCAACTCCTTTTCAATTTCACACAAACTTAAATCGTGCGTGGCGATAATTCCTGTCGCTTTTGAACTTACCAATTTCTGGACAAATTTTTTCGAGCCAATCGCTTTATCGGTACTGTTTGTTCCCTTTAAAATTTCATCCAAAATGATAAAATAATCTTCATTTCTAATTTCGTCAACGATAAATTTTAAACGTTTCAATTCAGAAAAGAAATACGATTCATTGTCAGCCAAAGAATCTGAAGTTCTCATACTGGTGATCAATTTTATGGGTGAATACTTAAATTCGGTTGCACAAACAGGCAAACCCATATTTCCCATCACAATTGCCAGGGAAACCGTTCTTAAAAAAGTACTTTTTCCTGCCATATTTGCGCCAGTCACAATAAAAAACTGCTGGTTTTCAATGGTAAAATCATTGTCAACGCGTTGCAAAACCTTCAACAAGGGATGTCCTAAATTCTGGGCAGAAATTACATTTTTTTGTTGCACAATTTCGGGAAAAACATAATTTGGATGGTTAAAAGCAAAATTTGCCAGAGAGTTTTGGGCATCAAAAAAAGCAATCACGTGAATCCAATCCGCCACTTTGGCTTTATAACTGTCCATCCATTTTTCAAGATTATGAGCCAATTTCAAATCGCGCAATAAAAAAGCATTTCCAAAAAAAGCAATAATCAGGTTATTGCGTTGGTCAAAAGCATCCAAAATTTTAGAAAATTTGACAAAAATCACAGATGCTTTCAGGGATTCAGTCTGAATTTCCAGTTGCTTTTCCTTCAAAATTTGTGATTCAAAAGATGCTATTTCAATTTCGTTCAACAATTTATGGTATTGCTTAAAAGTGTCTTTGGCATTGCTCGCCTCTTTGTACAATTCGCTGACTTTGTTATAATAAGCGCCAGAAATTCCCAATCCGACAAAAATCCAAATTAACAGGATTTGGTCGGCAATCATTTGCATCGCAATTAGCACAATTAACATCAATGAAATTATTGAAAACAGTGTCGGCAAAAAGGACAAAAATTTAGGAAATACCGATTTGTAATTATGGATCCAATTGACTATTTCCTTAGCAGGATGCTCCACTTTCACCAAACTTGCCAAGGCAGAAAATTGTTGTCGCCATTTGGATTTTTCGCTCAATTCTTGAATGCTTTGTTGCTTCTTTTTTATGTTTAAAATATCATTATTGGTCAATAAATCAGCAAATTCCTGTCGGCCTTCATTGGTTACTGTTCGGTTGACGTATTGGAAAAAAGAGCCTTTACCGAACAAATCAATATCATAACTGAAGGGATGTGCAGGATTGATAAATTCGGTTCCGCTATTCAAGGAAAAATAATCCCTGTTCAACACCTTAATTTCTGTATTGTTAATTTCAAGCAAGGCTTTATTGAGATCACTTTTATATTGTAAACTAGAATGTCTCGTTAACATAAAGAAGAATAAAATGGCGCCAATCACTACTATAGAAATCATCATTTTTATATTTCCAAAAAAGAAATAAAGACCGATAACGACCAATAAAAAAACAATTAACCTCAACGAACTTGATAATGCCAATTGCTTTTTTACTTTTTTCTGTTCTTGTTCAAAGCGTTCTTTTTCTACAGTATAGAATTCTAATGGATGTTGCATTTAATAATTTATGATGCCTTCAGACAAACTAACGACTGAAAGCAATGGATATTTTTCTTTTAGTTTTATAGTAATTTCATAGCTGGTAATTCCCTTTTTGCAAACAATTACGTAGTGTTTTTTAAAATTTGGTTGAAAATTTTCAACATTAAAAGCGTTGTACGGTATTTTCCGGTCAACTTTGAAAGGCAAAAACTCCTCGGAATTGTTCAGCACACTCACAATTTCTAAAGTTGAATCGTCAATTTTTTCTTTTAATTCAGAAGCAGAAATCAGCAAAGAAGGATCTTGAATTTCGCAAGTTTCAACAGAATAATCCGAATTTTTAAAAATCTCATCAATATTAACTGTCGCATTTTTTCTTAATTTCATCTTAAACTGAGAATTCTCCAAAGCATTGTAAATCAGCAATTGGTTTGTCAGCAATTTACCCGTTTTGGTGATTAATTTGATTACTTCATTTGTCTGCAAAAGCGCAATCATCCCAACTATTGGATTCATGGTTCCGGCTTCTTCACAGTTGGGAATATCGGTGGCAATTTTGGGGAATGCATCCCGTAAATTGCAGCTATAATTTCCATCTTCACCCAACACATTAAAGGTCGCCGCATAGCCGTCGAATTTATACAAAGAGCCATAAACCAAAGGTTTTTTCGCCAAAACACAAGCATCATTTATCAAATATTTCACAGACAAATTATCGGTTCCGTCAACAATCACATCAACTTCTGCAATCAAAGCCAAAATATTGTTTTTTGTGATTGCTTCATTGGTTGCGGAAACTTTGGTGAAAGGCGTTCTTTTCTTTATTTCATTGGCCAGCACTTCCACTTTTGGCTGCTGAATATCTTCCTTTTTATAAAAAACCTGTCGGTGCAAATTTGAAACCGAAACCGTATCAAAATCCACCAAATGCAATTCTCCAACACCGCTTGCCGCCAAATAAACGGCAACCGGACTTCCCAATCCGCCGCAGCCAATCACCAACACTTTTGCTTGTTGCAACAGCGCTTGCTTGGCTTCACCAATTTCCAGCAAGGTGGTCTGACGCAAAAAATAGGTTTCTTTATTGAAGTTCATGTGTGGTCAAAATGGATTTATTCCTCGTTTATTTCTTTGTGGGCCGCCTTAAATTCTTCGGGCGTATTGATGTTTCTGATGAAATCATCATCAACTTCAACAATTTCTATATCCGAATTGAGCAAAATTTTCCGCGGACAAGAATAGCCTTGCGCCAAATAATTGAGCAATAAGGTATAACTTTTTGGTTCCCAAATGGTGATTAAAGGCTCTGGAAATTGACTGTTTTTTCCTTTTATGGCAGTGGCAACTTTTGAAGGATTTCTGTGTTTTAGCAACAATTTAATCACTTCATCATTTACAAAAGGCAAGTCGGTTGCCAAAACCAGCCAAGCAACATCCGGATTTTCCTGAAACGCGGAACAAATGGCGCCAAACGGCCCCAAACCAACAAACTTGTCGGTGATTTTGTTTTCAATTCCTATTTCTTGTTCTTCTCTAACAGACAAATAAGTTTTTAAATGTTTTTTTTCCAACAATTCAATGGCCACATCACGCTGATTTTTTCCATAAAAGTTAAGCGTGCCCTTGTCGGTTCCCATTCTGGTGCTTTTTCCTCCGGCCAAAACCAATCCGTGAACGGGCGCTATTTTTTCCTTGATTAAATTTTCGATATGTTTTAAAATCTTGTCAATTTCAGAGATCTGATAACACAGTAAGTTTTTTATCTGCGGATTTTTTTCTTCCAAAAAATCGAAATATTTGGCGTCATCGGTTAATTTTATGACAAACTGAATGTTGTTCAATTGCTCCAGTCTTTTCAACACAGAGGCTTCTTTTTCCTGGTCTAAAATCAAAATTTGTTTGGCGCCTTCAAAATGATTTCCATTGATAAAAACCAAATCGTGCTGAGAAAATTGCACGCGCTGATTGAATTTGTTTA
>JAVVEF010000087.1:0-12358 GCA_032251275.1 Lutibacter sp. | reverse complement strand
AATTGCTCTTGTTCTGACAACGTACGAAAATCTATTTTTTCCATACATCAAAGATGCTAAATTTTTACTAAATATTGTCGATAGGTTAATAATTAATTTTTTATGGTGTCTTAAGCATTTATAAGGTAACCTTATTTCGGCTCAATCATTTAAATTGGTTTTCTTCAACGGCTGGTCCTGCTCATATTTTAAATTTAATTTTAAAGCGGTTTCTGCTTTACCTAATTCTGCGCCTAAATAGCCCGCGTGGCTCAATTGTGAAACCAACCCATTTTGTAATATACTGAGCAAAATCGCTTCTGCAGAATGACCCTGGATGAGGAATCCGGGTTTATTGTCCTTATAATAATGTTTTACGGTAATTTGTTTTTTCTCTGAATCGGCGGTGATCACAAAAAATCCCTTGTGGTCATAATCTAAAGGAATTCGTTTGCCACCTGGTTTTAAAATGGTGAATTCTTCCTGATCCGTAACAATTTCTGCAAGCGTGGCGCCGCTATTTTTGAGGTATGGTTTTTTATTCATTTTAGACAGCTCTAGCATTTTTTGCTCTACTTGCACTAAATTATTTTCTTCCAAATAATTAACCAATTCAATCTGTTCTAAAAATTGGTTAATTTTTTCCGATGTCAGATTGCGCAAAACAGGAAAATGGCCTTTAGCATTTATAATTCTTTTTTCCTTGTCGATTCCGTATTGAAAAAGTGCTTGCAACGCTTGCCCTGCGTGGAAAACGGGAGAATCTTTTCCACAGAGCACTAAAAATCTGATTTCCGGGTTGGAAATGCAGTTTAAAATTATTTTTTCAATTCCCAAATTAGGGGTGTAAACTTTACCAACAATCGCGATATTGTTCCATTGCGCGATCTGCTTGATATGCGCATCGGTTGTTAAGGTGCAAACGGCTATTTGTCCGTTGGGGTCACCAACTGCATAATTACCTTCAACCGCTGGCCACCTATTTTTTTTATTGCGCTTTTTAGTGACAAAAAAATCTTTCACCACAGTTATATTGTGAAATAATTTTACGGCCGCAGGATTGTCACCCGAATCGGCATTGGGGAATAAATTGGCCAACAAATGCATTAATTTTTTTATAGGCATCGCGAATTATGCTGAATTGTACTTTTTATTGTTTTGTGATTTTAAATTAATCCTTTTTTAGGTTTTATAAAATCCATTCAAATATAGAAGTTTCTGCTTAATTGTTTCAGGATGGCTTAATGTTTTCAGCTAATTAGTTTTATAAAGTTCTTACTTTGGGGAATGATTGGTTTATTGGTAACATATATAAGTCTGCTTGGACGGCCACGAGTGAAACGCTCGCGCCAGCGTTGACAATAGCATTTGCACCAACTGATTTATTTTATGACTTTGCAAAATCCAGCAATGGTTGTAGCTCATTGGCATCACCTTTTTTTACGGCTAAAATATATTTATCTCTGTTGCTGTTTTTCTTTACCAAATTATTTCCTCCTCAGGTAAACAACGGTTTTGAAAATAGTTTTTCTATTATTAAATTAGCCATTAATCGCGAGTGCCTCTAGTTACCATTTGAAAAGCAATGAATGCTAACAAGTCTATGCTTAAACCTAATCGTAATTTCTTTATCATTATAGGCGTTGTTATCAATTCAACACAAACAAACAATCAGTCAATAATTGTCTTTTTCCTATTTTATAAGTTATTTTCTTAAAATTATATTGCAATGTTATTGGCGAAGGAATGTGCAATGCCCAAAAATGGAAAGCGGATTTCCAATGTGTTATATTTCTTTTGGGATTTTCCTTAGTTTAGTGGTGTTGAAAATTCTGCAATGCAGTAAACAGCATAATTTTTAAGTAGATTTATAAAAAGCCAGAAAAATTTAATCTAAAACACTGTTGCTTTTGTTTTCAAGTGCTGCTGCGGTTGTAAATAAATTCTCAAAAAACAAGTCGATGTCCGATTTTTCCAATTCACCGTTGGCGGTAATCAAACGAATTGCCAATGTTTTGCCAATGTAACCGTAATTCACAATCGATTTTCCCTTTTTACGCATGGCTTCGCGCAATGCCAAATTAAATTTGTTTAAATCGGTTTCATTTTCGGGAATATATCTAAAGCAAACCGCAAAAGATTGCCGCTTTGCCAACAATTCAAGGTTTTTATGATTTTTTACAATTTCTTCGGCATAAGTTGCCATTGAAATTAAATTGTCTGTTCGTTTTTGATAACCTTCCAATCCGAAATATTTCCAGGCGAACCACAGTTTTACAGCATCAACACGCCTTCCACATTGAATAGATTTTTTCCCCAAATCTTCAATTTGGTCAATATCGTGAAAAATATAATCGGCATTGATATCGGTAATATTATGTTGAAGCGTTCCCCGTTTTTTTACCAATAAAGCAGAACAAATTAAGGGTATGTTCATTAACTTATGCGGATTCCAGGCAAAGGAATCTGTTTTTTCAATCCCGCGCATCAAGTGGCGATGCTGTTCGCTTAAAATTAATGAACCTCCAAAAGAGCCGTCAGCATGTAGCCAAACATTATATTTTTGGCAAATTTCGGCCATTTCATCAATAGGATCATAAGCTCCCAATAAGGTTGTCGCGCAGGTTGCGGCAACAAAAAACGGTTTTTCTTTTCTTGACAGCGAGGCTTTTATTTCTTTCTCCAATTCAGAAGGAATGAGCATTCCGTTTTTATCCGATTTCACTTTAATCACATTTTTGGCGCCAATTCCCAAAATATTTGCAGCGGTTTCAAAGGAATAATGCGCCTGTTCATTTACAAAAGCCTTTAATTTTAAACTGCTGTCATACCCTTCAAAACGACTTTCTGGCAAAGCTTTATTTCTTGCTGAAAACATAGCGACCAAATTGGCGTTGCTGCCACCGCTTACAAAAATTCCGTCACCGTCTGTATATCCTGAATAACGATTCATCAAACGAATCATTTCGGTTTCAATGGAAGTTGCAACAGGTGCAACTTCATAGGTATACATAGAAGTGTTTGCCAAAACCGTAAATATTTCACCAATAAATGCGGGAAAATTAAACCCGGAATACAGCTGGTTAAAAAACTGTTTATTTCCCGTTTTTACAGAATATTCCAAATATTTATCTATCAATTCCAAGAATTCCTGTTCTGAAACTCCTGTGTCGCCAATTTCAAAATCAATAACTTCTTTTAATTCAGAAGGATTTTTGAATTTGACAATAGGTTGCGTGTTGTTGTTATTGCTTTCTAAATAACTTTTTATTTTCTCAAAAGATTCAGAGAGAATATTTAACTCATTCAACATATCTTATAATTTTATTTATGCAAAAGTAATTTAAAACGATGACAAGTTACACTAACTTTTTCTGCTATATTTTCTAATAATTAATTGATTTGCCTTCTCGTAGGAAAGATACTTCATCATCCAATTTAAACCAACTTTAAATTTGTTTTTAAAACCCGTTATTGAAATTAAATGAATAAAAGACCACAAGAGCCAGCCGATTCTTCCATTTAAAAAGAAAATTTTTAAATCTGCCACTGCATCTTTTTTCCCAATAGTTGCCATAGAACCTTTATCAACATAGTTAAAAGGTATTTTAAAATTTCCTGAATTTATTTTTGACAACATATTGTTTGCCAATGTTTTTCCTTGTTGAATAGCCGCCTGCGCTACCATTGGATGCCCTTGCGGATTGGCATCAGAAATCATTGCAGCTATATCACCAATAGCAAATACATTTTCCAATCCTTCAATTTGGTTGTATTGATTTACCTTCATCCTATTTCCCTGTAAGATTGCTTTTTCATCAATCCCTTTTATGATGTTTCCTTTTACACCGGCAGCCCAAATTAAATTGTTGGCGTGAATTATTTCCTCACCATTTTGGGTAAGTAAAGTTATAATTTCCCCGTCGTAATCTGTAACTCTGCTATTGAGCAATACTTCAATATCAAGGTTTTTTAAAACTTTCAGTGCGTGCTTAGAAGCTTTTTTTGACATTGTTGGCAATATTCTATCAGCCGACTGTATCAAATATATTTTCATTGCGCCGTTTTCAATTTCGGGATAATCGTTGCTCAATAAATATTTTTTAAACTCCGCTAAAGCACCTGCCATTTCGACCCCAGCCGGACCACCGCCAACAATTACAAATTTTGTCAATGCCAATTTTTCCTCAAAATTACATCCTTCAACACCCAATTCTAAATTTTGTAACATCCAACTTCTAATATTAATAGCATCGTTAATGCTTTTTAATCCGATGCTGTTCTTCTCAATATTCTTTGATCCGTAATAGTTTGTGGAACTTCCTGTAGCAATCACCAAATAGTCGTAATTGATATAACCAATATCGGTATGAACACGCTTATTTTTAGTATCTATTTCTTCCACTTTTGCCATTCTGTAAATCATATTGATGCACGATTTAAACAGTTTTCGAATTGGCGTAACCACAGAATCCGGCTCCAGCCCGCTAATGGCAACCTGGTATAATAAGGGCTGAAATTGGTGGTAGTTATTTTGGTCTATTAAAATTACCTGAACCGGCTTGTTTTTTAGTTTTTTTATAAAATTGATTCCTGCAAAACCTGCCCCAATCACTACAATTTTTGGAAAATTATTTTCTGAAATGCAAAAATGTCTGTCGTGATGGTTCTCCATTGTTTTAAACTTGAATGTGAAATATTTTTTTTGTTTAGAAATATAAAGCTTAATAGTCTTTAAAAATAAAATATCCTGACAGTTATATATTCCTTAATTTATTTCTGCAAAAAGTTACACACAATGTTGAATTGCGGCATATGAAATGTTTATTTTTACGTAATCTTTTGTAAGTAAAAGATATTTTATGAGTCAAAATTCCAAACATTAATCTATTTTATTATGATACCGAAACTAATTTCAAGCATCTTATTCTTATTTATGATTTCAACTGTTTCCGCACAATTTAACAATCCGAAGAACCTCCCATTTACGTGGAACACTGATATTTCAAAGCGGTCTGTCGCGCTGTCTGAAATACAGATAGTGTTGCCAAAAGGTTCATTTCCAACGCTTGACAAACCGAAATTTGTGAATAAAACGGAAGGGCTTCAAATGTTTTTTCCTAAAGAACCCGTGATTGCCGTTGAAATTAATGGTGTCGCCAAAGCGTATTCTTTAAATATTTTAACGATGCACGAAATAGCAAATGATGAGCTTGAAGGCGTTGCTATTTTAGTGACTTATTGTCCGCTATGCAATTCGGGAATTGTATATAACCGCGTTTTAAATCACAATGGCCAAGTAGAAACCTTAGAATTTGAAGCCTCGGGGATGTTGCGAAACAGCGATATGGTGATGCTGGACAGGAAAACAGAAACCTTGTGGCAACAATTGATGGGCACAGCCATTGTTGGTTATTATGACAAGGCTGAACTTGATGTTATTCCGTCCTTAATTATTTCTGTGGAAGAATTTTTCGAACGTTATCCTAACGGACAATTGCTGTCTAAAAAAACAGGTTTTGCTGAAAGCGAAAAAAATTATGGCTACAATCCGTACAAAAAGTATGATGAAAAAGAAGATCCGATACCGTACTTTTTTAATAGCGATAAAGTGGATAAACGGCTTCCTGCCATGGAACGAATTGTTGACATTGAAAATAATGGCGATTATAAAATTTACAGTTTCACCAGCGTAGCGAAAAATGGTGTTATAAATGATACTTTTAAAACAAGCAAGGTGGTGCTTTTTTACAAATCCGGAACGGTTTCTATTTTAGATGAAAACGATATTTCCGCTTCAAAAGATGTGGGTACTGTGACTGTCTTTAATGCTGTTGTTGATGGGAACCATTTAACTTTTGCCAAGGAAAAAGAAGTTTTTATAGATACGGAAACCAATTCAAAATGGGACATTACCGGTCGTTGTTATGCAGGGAAACTTCAGGGAAAGCAACTTCAAATAGCACCACACAGCAATCATTTTGCTTTTGCTTGGCTGGCTTTTAATCCGGATAGTGAAATATATGAAGACTAGGTTAAATGGCAACAGTAAAATTATAAATTAGGCCCAAAAGTATTTCTTGGCGATGCTTTTAATAATTGCGCCAAATAATAGCAATTTAATCATATAATGCCGTTAAGATATTTCCTAAAGTATAATACCGATGTTGTTTTTAAGGAGCATTTATGCGACATTTAAAAACACAATCGGTATAATATCCCATATTTTTATAAGTAATGTAAGTATTGTGAATTTTGTTCGTCTTTTATAAAATAAAAGACTTAATATGAATTTGAAAATATACTTATCGCTCTTGTTGTTTCCTCTTGGATATTTTGTTGACGCACAAACTTGCTGTTCCGGAGGAATTCCGCTTTCCAATAATATTGGGATGGCCATTTTAGAAAAAGGCTCAACTCAAATTGGAATAGCTTACGATTATAATAATTTGAACACCCTAAACAATGGTTCAAATAAATTGGATGACAATGCGAGATTGCGCATTACGCATTCGGTTTTGGTGAACGCGAGTTATGCCATTACGGATCATTTTTCTGTGGAAGGTTTGTTAACCTGGGTGAACCAAAGAAGAAAAATCACCCAATTTGGCGGGGTAAACTTGGATCAATCTTCAGGAGTTGGCGATGCACTTTTATTGGCAAAATATAATTTTTCGGATGTTATTGGCAAAAATACCGATTTGAATATAGGTATCGGATCCAAAATTCCGCTGGGCTCCTCAACAGAAAAGAGCGATGAAGGCATTACATTAAATGCCGATTTACAACCGGGAAGCAATGCTTGGGATATTATTTATTTTACTTCCGTTTCAAAAAGTATGAATTTTCGGCCATCTTTAAGTGTTTCGTCAAGAATTATTTATAGAAGTACCGGAACCAATAATGACTATTTTGGGGACAGCACCTATAAATTTGGAAATGATTTTCAGGCTTTTGTCGGATTTTCAGATCAGTTCTTGCTCTTTAAAACCATCACATCGCCAAGCTTATCGTTTAAGTACAGAAATGCGCAGCAAGACAAAATAGGCGGATTTAATTTAGACAATACAGGCGGAAACTGGATTTCTGTAATTCCTAATTTTTCCATTAATATCAATCAAAATTTGGTTTTTTCAACCAAAGCCGAATTGCCAATTTACAGCAATGTTGACGGAACGCAATTAACGCCAACTTACAGGCTAACTACCGGTATTTTATTTACGATTGCACCAAAAAAGAAGTTTAAACTACTAATTTAACGATTATGAAAACAAAGATTTTTTATTTATTTATGATGGTTTTAGCGATAACGGCTTGTGGTGGCGGCGGTGATGACGGTTTGCCTAATTCGGGCGAAAACACAGGAGATCCTTTACCCGTCAATACGTTCTCGGATTGGCTAATTCCGAAAAATGAGGTAAAAGACGGCGGCCCTGGAAAAGACGGGATTCCTTCTTTGGATTCCCCTAAATTTGTGGCCGCCTCAGATGCCGGCGCTTCCTTTTTAACAGATGATGATTTGGTAATTGGCGTTGTTATTGGCAATGACATCAAGGCTTATGCACATTCTATACTGAATTGGCACGAGGTGGTAAATGATGAAATAAACAACAATTTTATTACTGTTAATTATTGTCCGCTAACAGGTACGGCCTTTGGATGGAACAGTAATGCAAGTGGTGAAAAAACCACTTTTGGGGTTTCCGGATTGTTGTATAACGCCAATTTAATTTTGTATGACAGAAAAACAGGCAGCAATTGGGCGCAGTTAAGGCTACAATGTGTAAATGGCACTTTAAAAGGTGATGAGCCCGTATTGATAAACGTTGTTGAAACCAATTGGAAAACTTGGAGAACGCTCTATCCAAACACTAAAGTTTTGAGTCGCTCAACAGGTTTTTCCAGAAACTACAATAATTACCCTTATGGCGATTACAAAACCAATCAGAATTTTTTCATTTTCACGCCGTCTCCCTTAAATAGCGCATTGCCAAATAAAGAGCGTATTTATGCCATTATGGATGAAAATGTGGCGAAAGTTTACCAATTTCAAAAGTTTAGTGGCGGGAAAGCAATCAAAGAATTGTTTAACGGCAAAGAATATTTGTTGGTTGGAAATGAAAACATCATCAATTCTTTTGAATTGACCGGAAACCAGTCAAGTTTAATATTTGAGTATAGTTTTACAAATGGAGAACAATTCTTCAAAGACAATGAAGGAAATAAATGGTCGGTTTTTGGAAAAGCGATTGAAGGCCCAAGAATAGGAGAAGAGTTAAAAACATCAAAATCGGTGGTGAGTTTTTGGTTTGCCATCGCTGCTTTTTATCCCAATCCACAAATATTTAATTAGCGTTGACTAACCATTAATTATTTTGTGCACATTACTTTAAAAGAATAAAACACCCGTTTTTTTAAAGTCTTGTTTAAACAATTAAACATTACCTAGTTTTGCCTTATTTTAAGAAAATTATTTTAAAAACAGAAAGGCGTAAAAATAGTTGTCAGGTTTAACCTATTTTTACGTCTTTCTTTTTATGAATTTGAGCATGCAAGATTCCACAACAACCGCCATTCTTCTTTTTGCCAAAAGCGAAAAGACAGAAAGTGCTTCAAAACCAATAGTTTCTTATAAAAAGCAAAACGATTTGTTGTGGAAAAAAATGAGCGAAAATGTTTTGCGAACTGTTCAAAAAACCAAGCTGCCTTATTTTATTTCTGATGAAAATTCTCAATTGGGCAATACTTTTGGAGAAAAAATTACCCACGCGATAAACACTGTATTCGCAAAGGGATTTCAAAAAGTAATTGTTATAGGAAATGATTGTTTGGAATTAAAATCGCATCATTTGCTGGAAGCCAACAATAAATTGCAAACAAGGGAATTGGTTATTGGTGCCGACAATCATGGAGGCGCGTATTTAATTGGCGTTAGCAAATCGGGTTTTAATGCACGTGAGTTTTCATCGATTGCTTGGCAAACATCTTCTGTGTTTGAAAAACTTCAAACCGTTTTCAACAAACAAACCATTGCGTTGCTTCCTTGTTTAAATGATTGCAATAATACTTTTGATTTTAAAAAAGCTGTTCAAAATTTATCTTTTTCTGATTCTTTTAGGAATGAAATTCTTTCGTTGCTTCAACATAAATTAACCATAAATCACAAAGAAAATTCTTTTGTTTCTTATGAAAATTGCACTTTAAATTTTAATAAAGGTTCTCCTTTTTTCTTCTAAATAGTCACTTTCAACACATTCCAATTATTTTTTAACCAATTAATTCATTTAATGAAGCAATTTTTCATTTGGGCAATGCTGTTTGTTTCGGCAATAGTTGTGGCCCAACAAGACCTTACCGTTTCTGTTATCAATTTTGAAACGCAAAAACCCGTATCAAATCTCACGTTGGTTTTAATAAATTCAACGCGCAATATAAACCTGCAACAAGTCACCAACAGTCAGGGAAAAGCTACTTTTAGAAGCGTTCCGGCACTAGACGGATACCAAATACTATTTGAGGGAACGGAAGATTTTGCCGCCCAAAATTCTGAAATCATCAGCATTCGGTCTAACCAAAATCCGAATGTAACTTTTGTTTTGAAGAAAGTATCTTCCCAGCAATTGGATGAGGTTGTGGTAACTTCCAGTTCAACGGCAAAAATTAACCGCCGCGACGCCGAAGTTTCTTTTGAGTTGAAATCCGCCGAAATTCAGGAAATTCCCGTTGAGGGTCGTGATATCACAAGAGTTTTATACCGTTTGCCCAATGTTTCACAAGCCACCGGATTTTTTCCCGAAGCGCCAAATGTGAGCATCAATGGTGCCAATCCGTTATTTACTTCATATTTAATTGACGGAATGGATAACAATGAGCGTTTTTTGGGCGGACAGAAATTCAATATTCCATCTGGTTTTGTGAAAGACATTACGGTTTTAACAAGCAATTTTTCGGCAGAATATGGCCTTACAGGAAGTGGTGTTATTGACATTACGCCCCGTTCGGGTTCTAATGTATTAACGGGAGAACTATTTCTTATCACAAGGCCAGGACCATCTATTGACGGCACCTCTTCATTTGCGCAACGTGATTTATCAGGCAATCAGGTGAAAGACGGTTTTGCCCGTTACCAGGCTGGTGGCGGTGTTGGCGGCGCTTTTGTGAAAGACAAAACTTTTTATTATTTCAATTTTGAGCATACAACCGATGTGAAAGACAATTTATTGAATGTGCCTGAATTGGGCATTTCAGAAACCGTTAGAGGCAACAATACATTCAATTATTTATCTTCAAAAATAGACCAGCTTTGGAACAAAAATTTCAGAAGTTCACTTCGTGCCAATGTGGGAATTATTGATATTGAGCGCCAAGGCGGCGGATTGGAAGGCGGCGCTGCTTTTCCGTCTTCCGCAAATACGCAAAAGCGAAACAGCGTTTTGTTGGCTTTGAAAAACGCCTATAATTTTGGGAACGTAAGTGGCGAAACCAATGTGCAATACAGCCGATTTAATTGGGATTATGCGAATCCGTTAAGCGCAAACGCGCCTCAAGTTGTGGTTTTGGGAACAAATGATGAGACTTTAGCCATTTTGGGGCATCCGGGATTTTTATTTAAAGCGATTGAAAACACGGTTCAGGTGCAGCAAAAATTCAAATATTATACGGACAACCATACATTTAAAGCAGGATTGAATTTTATTAGAGGCGACCATGAGCTATTTGGCGGCGGCAATCCGAATGGAAATTATACCGTAAAATTAAATAATTCTCAAATTGACGACATCAGAAACAGCAATATCGGAAGTGGTTTGAACATCAATGACATTCCTTTAAATGCCTCCGTTGTTAATTATAATGTGGAATTGCGCCCGGCTTCTTTTGGAACCCATCAGGATATTTATTCGGCTTATTTAGAAGATTTATGGTCGGTTTCCGACAAACTGAATATCACCTTGGGATTGCGTTATGATTACGATAATTTATCAAAAGGCGGAAGCGATAAAGGCGATAACAATAATTTTGCGCCCCGCTTTAACTTTAATTATAAATTATCTAATAACAGCAGTCTGCGTGGCGGTTACGGCATTGCCTATGACAAAATAAACTATGCGATTTATAGCGATGCGCTGCAGCAAAACACCACATCGGCAGATTATAGGTTGCAGTTGCAAGAATTTATAAATTTGGGAGTTTTACCCAGCAACACCAATCTAGACGCAATTACTTTTGACGGAAACATTTCGGCAAATTTATCGAATGTCGGGTATTTGCAGGGACCAAACGGCGACCAATTGCAAAGTCAGCGTGAAGGTGCTTTTTCCAATGAAAGGCGCATTTTAAATCCAAATGGGTACAACAATCCGTATTCACACCAGTTCGCTTTGGGATACCAAATTCAGCTTGATGCAAACAAATTGTTTTTTGTGGATTTGGTGCACAACCGCGGCGAAAATTTATTTCGTTTGAGAAACTTAAATGCCGCTGCTGAATATGCCATTGATCCCAATAATGTTATTGTAAGAACCCCGGAAGAAGCTGATGCAACCAGGCCGATTCCAATTGAAAATGGATCGGCAACCATCAACGGACAAACCATTACCGGCGTGGCTAGAAATGTGGTGGTGAGTGAAACCAAAGGAAAATCGAGGTATTATGCCTTAAGCATGAATTATCAAAAAGCAAAGGGCAACGACAATTATTCCTATAGGTTGAATTACACGTTATCCTCTTTGAAAAATGATACAGAAGACATTAATTTTAGGGCGATGGACGGTAACAATTATGGTAACGAATGGGGCTATTCCATTAACGACAGAACACATAACATCAACGGAATTTACAGTTATTACCCGTTTCAGGGAACTACCATTACTTTGGCCGGATTGCTGCAGAGCGGACAGCCGATAAACAGGATTCCTTTAGGTTTTGGAACCACCGATTTAAATGGTGACGGTTCGGGTTTTGGTGATGCTTATCAGGGAAACAGTGACCGTTATCCGGGTGAAAGCAGAAACAACGACCGTTTGCCTTGGAATACCACTTTTGATATAGGTTTGCAGCACCAATTTAAAATATCTGAAAACAATAAAATAGAGTTGAGAGCTGATATTTTTAATGTGTTCAATGCCGAAAACTTGAGCGGTTACAGTAACAATGCCACGCAAAGCAACCAAATTCAGGGCGGATCAAAAGCCAGCGGATTGTTTACGCAACGCAACGCTTCGCCGCCAAGACAGTTTCAGTTTGGGGTACGATATTTGTTCTAAATGACCCTAATCCCTGAAGGGAATTAAAAAGTAGAAACAGGTCGTAACCTGTCCGTTTAAAAGGAAAAAAATATGTTTATACTCAATGCAAGTGAGCCTAAGGAATTGGCCAATTA
>JAVVEF010000086.1:0-12362 GCA_032251275.1 Lutibacter sp. | reverse complement strand
GTTTTTGAAATATATATTTTTTTAAAATAGCCATAATTAAAAAAGAGGAAAATTTTTCAATTTCCCTCTTTTATTTTTTTAATGTTCCAAAAAATTTAAGATAGCTATTTTGCTTGTGCTGCCTGTTCTTTTTTAATCAAATTTAACGCCGACCCTTCTTTAAACCATTCAATTTGGCTTTGATTGTAAGTATGGTTTAATTGAATAACATCTTTGCTTCCATCAGAGTGAACCAATTCCAAAGCCAATGTTTTTCCTGGCGCAAATTTATCCAAATCCAAAAAGTTAAATGTATCATCTTCCTGAATCAAATCATAATCCGCTTCATTGGTGAAAGTCAATCCTAACATTCCTTGTTTTTTAAGGTTTGTTTCGTGAATACGCGCAAAAGATTTCACAATAACCGCTGCAACTCCTAAATGTCGAGGTTCCATTGCCGCGTGTTCACGTGAAGAACCTTCACCGTAATTATGGTCACCCACCACAATTGAATAAACGCCTGCCGCTTTGTAAGCCCTTCCTGTATCTGGCACCGCACCATATTCTCCTGTCAATTGATTTTTAACTTTGTTGGTTTCTTTACCAAACGCATTCACAGCTCCAATTAAGCAGTTGTTAGAAATATTGTCTAAATGTCCGCGAAATCGCAACCAAGGACCTGCCATAGAAATATGGTCAGTCGTACATTTTCCAAAAGCTTTTATTAATAATTTAGCGCCTTTTACATTTGTTCCAATTGGTTGAAATGGCTCTAACAATTGCAATCTTTCAGATGTTGGGCTAACGACAACTTCTATTTTGCTTCCGTCTTCAAATGGCGCTACAAATCCTGCATCTTTTACGTCAAAACCTTTTGGAGGCAACTCAAAACCTGTTGGCTCAGCAAATTTAACTTCCACACCATCTGAATTAATCAATGAATCGGTCATCGGATTGAAATCCAACCTTCCCGAAATTGCTATTGCAGCAACCATTTCTGGTGAAGCCACAAATGCGTGGGTATTTGGATTTCCGTCAGCTCTTTTTGAAAAGTTTCTGTTAAAAGAGTGAATAATGGTATTTTTTTCTTGTTTTTCAGCACCTTCCCTGTCCCACTGCCCAATACAAGGTCCACAGGCATTGGTGAATATTTTGGCGTTTAAATCTTCAAAAATGGTCAATAAACCATCTCTTTCAGCAGTAAAACGCACTTGCTCTGAACCTGGATTAATCCCAAATTCAGCTTTTGCAACTAATTTATTGTCGACCGCCTGTTTTGCCACGGAGGCCGCCCTTGACAAATCTTCATAAGAGGAATTTGTACAGGAACCGATTAATCCCCATTCCACTTTTAAAGGCCAATCATTTACACTAGCTTTTTCTGTCATTTCACCAACTGGTGTAGCTAAATCAGGTGTAAACGGACCGTTTAAATGAGGTTTTAATTCCGATAAATTAATTTCAATAACCTGGTCAAAATATTTTTCCGGATTTGCATACACTTCATCATCTCCTGTTAAATATGAAGCTATTTTATTCGCTTCATCTGCCACTTCATCCCTATCTGTTGCACGTAAATAACGTTCTATTGATTCATCATAACCAAAAGTTGAAGTTGTGGCGCCTATTTCAGCACCCATATTGCAAATGGTGCCTTTTCCTGTTGCCGACATAGATTTTGCGCCATCGCCAAAATATTCTACAATGGCTCCGGTACCTCCTTTTACGGTTAAAATACCTGCCACTTTTAAAATTACGTCTTTTGGGGCTGTCCAGCCCGACAATTTTCCGGTTAACTTTACACCAATCAATTTTGGAAATTTTAATTCCCAAGCCATTCCGGCCATTACATCTACAGCATCAGCACCTCCAACGCCAATGGCAATCATTCCCAATCCGCCAGCATTTACGGTATGCGAATCTGTTCCAATCATCATTCCTCCCGGAAACGCATAATTTTCAAGTACAACTTGATGGATAATTCCTGCGCCCGGTTTCCAAAAACCAATGCCGTATTTGTTGGATACTGAAGCCAAGAAGTTGAAAACTTCACTGCTGTTGTTTAAGGCTGCCTGTAAATCTTTATCGGCACCAATTTTCGCCTGAATTAAGTGATCACAATGCACAGTTGTTGGCACAGCCACTTTAGTTTTGCCGGCCTGCATAAATTGAAGCAAAGCCATTTGGGCTGTTGCATCCTGGCAAGCAATGCGGTCAGGCGCAAAATCCACATAGTCTTTTCCCCGCACAAAAGCTGTTTTCGCTTTGCCGTCCCAAAGGTGGTTGTATAATATTTTTTCAGCTAAAGTTAAAGGTTTCCCCACAACAGTTTTAGCGGCATCAACGCGTTCTGCCATTCTGCTGTAAACACCTTTAATCATTTCAATATCAAAAGCCATATCTATAATTTTAATTAAGTTATTTTAATTTAACGAAGGTACAAAAAATGATTCCTTTAATTTGCAAATTGACAGTAACTATCGCATTTTTATAGATATAAATATTTACAAACCCTATTTATTTTAAAACGGTAAAAAACAATCACGAAAACGAGGTGGAAATTAAGAATATGATAAAAAAATTAAGCAGGTCTATAAGCCGGATTTTGTACTTCGAAAAGTTCTTATCATTTATCTAGACTATAAATTGCTTTATAGCTCAAGCTGCCTACCCCTTGAAATAATGCGAGTCACACTAAAATTTCAATATACATGGCATTTCACCGCATAGAGTTTACCTGGTTTCACTACAGCCGAACTGTACTTGCTTTCTGTTGCACTTGTCCTCGGCTTACGCCGGATGGATGTTATCCACTATGCTACTCTTTGGTGTCCGGACTTTCCTCTCCAATAAATTGAAGCGATAAGACGACCTACTAATTTTTTGCAAAAATAAACTAAAATTTGACAATAAAAAAACCCACTCAATATTGAGTGGGAAAATTGCTATGAAAAAGAAAAAGTGTTATTAGATATTTCACTAACAACTTTTCAAAGATAAAAAAAAATTAAAATAAAAAAAATATTTATTTATTTTTTTTACGAAAACATATCTTTTACTTTTTCAAAAAAGGATTTATCTAATTTTGAAGGATTGGGTTTAAAATTTTCATCCTTTTTATTTGCTTCAAAAAATGTTTCTTGTTCCGCTGAAAGCTTTTGGGGTGTCCAAACATTGATATGAATCAACAAATCACCATTTCCATAATTGTCGATACTTGGCAATCCCTTTCCGCGCAAGCGTAAAATTTTCCCCGATTGTGCTCCCGGCTCAATTTTAATTTTCACTTTTCCAGTTACGGTATCAATATTTTTTGAAATTCCCAAAACTGCTTCAGAAAAATTAATATACAAATCGAAGTGTAAGTTTGTGCCTTCTCTTTTTAAGGTTTCGTGCGGTATTTCTTCAATAACCACAATTAAATCTCCATCAATCGCATTGTTTCCGGGTGCTGCATTACCCTTTCCATTAACTTTTAACTGAACCCCCTCCGTTACGCCGGCAGGAATTTTTATGGATACAGTTTCTTCTTTAAATTCTAATCCGTCACTGTCAGCATTTTTTGGTCTTTTATCTAAAATTTCACCGGCGCCGTGACAGGTTGGACAAGTGGAAGCAGATTGCATGCGTCCTAAAATGGTATTGGTAACTCTCATTACCTGACCGGCACCATTACAAGTGCTGCAAGTTTTATAGGTCGCACCTTCAGCCATTATTTTTCTGCGAACTTTTACCTTTTTTTCTACGCCGTTTGCTATTTCCTCTAAAGTTAATTTGACCCTAATTCGCAAATTGCTTCCTTTCACACGTGCTCTTCCGCGACTTTGGCCACCAAAACTGCCGCTACCAAAGCCACCACCAAAAATATCTCCAAACTGACTGAAAATATCTTCCATGTTCATTCCACCTCCACCAAAGCCGCCTCCGCCACCGCCATTCTCGAAGGCTGCATGACCATATTGGTCGTAACGCGCTTTTTTATTTTCGTTGCTGAGAACTTCATAGGCTTCCGCAGCTTTTTTAAATTTTTCTTCGGCTGCCTTATTTCCTGGATTTTTATCAGGATGAAATTCTACAGCTTTTTGTCGATAAGCCTTTTTGATTTCTGCAGTTGTGGCATTTTTTGAAATGCCCAGTATTTCGTAATAATCTTGCTTCATCTTTTAATTTATTGTCCTATTACAACTTTTGGATATCTGATCACTTTATCTCCTAACTTATATCCTTGCTCAAGAACATCAATAATTTTTCCTTTTAAGTCATCATTTGGTGCAGGAATTTGGGTAATAGCTTCGTGCAATTCAACATTAAAAACATCGCCCGCATTTACAGTAACCACACTTAAACCTTTATTTGCCAAAGAATTACGCAGTTTGTTATTTATAAGTTCAACACCTTTCAACAGTTCACTGTCTTCATCTTTCACTTTTTTAATTTCATTTAAAGCCCTGTCAAAATCGTCCAATATTGGCAATAAAACTGTCATTAAATCTTCATTGGCAGTTTTAAATAATTCAATCCGCTCTTTTGAAGTACGTTTTTTATAATTTTCAAACTCGGCAAACAAACGCAAAAACTTATCTTTTTCTTGAGCCAGTTCTTGTTTCAGCTGCTCCTCAACACTTACTTCCTTGGTTTCTTGCTGGTTTGTCTCATGATCATTAGATTCTTTCGAATCCTTATTGTCTTTCTTTTTGCTCATAATTTTTCAATAAAATAGTTGTTCTTTAATCGTCTGCAAAAGTATTGCCATTTTTTGAAATATGCCAATATGACACTTGATAATTTTATGATTAAAATGTTGGAAGCCCAAAGACAGAAATCGGAAGTCGGAAGTTTGAAGTTTGAAGTTAAATATTAAATATTAAAAGTTTTTTTGTTGAATACACCATAATAATCCAAATCAAATCTCCTTTCATTTGGAAAGTTTACCTGCCTATGCGTGCTGGAGATTGGATTAAAATTATCCCTATCTAAAGCTCGCAAATACACAATTACACGATTAAACGCATCAACAAATTAACAATTTTTAATCAACCCTAATTATTTTAGCGCCAATTGCCTGTAAACGCTCATCAATATTTTGATAACCTCGATCAATTTGTTCAATATTTTGGATGGTGCTGGTGCCTTCTGCGGAAAGCGCAGCGATCAATAAGGAAATTCCTGCCCTAATATCAGGCGAAGCCATTGTTGTGGCTTTTAAGCTTGATTCGTGGTTCATTCCGATAACCGTGGCACGATGCGGATCGCAAAGTATTACTTTAGCGCCCATATCAATTAATTTATCGACAAAGAATAACCTGCTTTCAAACATTTTTTGATGAATTAACACACTTCCTTTTGCCTGAGTGGCAACTACTAGAATAATGCTCAATAAATCGGGCGTAAAACCTGGCCAAGGCGCATCAGAAATGGTTAAAATTGAACCATCAATATAATTTTGAATTTCATAACTTTCTTGTTCAGGGATGAAAATATCATCACCTCTTTTTTCTAAATTGATTCCCAGTTTCTGAAAAACACGGGGTATCACACCCAAATCGTTCCAGCTTACATCTTTTATGGTTAAAGAAGATCTTGTCATGGCCGCCATCCCAATCCAGCTGCCAATTTCAATCATATCGGGCAAAATTCTATGAGAACAACCTCCTAATTTTTTAACGCCTGTTATATGCAATAAATTAGAACCAATGCCTTCTATTTTTGCACCCATACTGTTCAGCATTTTACACAATTGTTGAATATAAGGTTCACAGGCAGCATTGTAAATGGTGGTAATTCCTTTGGCCATAACGGCTGCCATAATAATATTTGCAGTTCCAGTTACAGAGGCTTCATCCAACAACATTACGGTTCCAGTTAGCTGTTTGGCTTCAACACCGTAAAATCGTTCATCTTTATTGTATCTGAAAGTAGCGCCCAATTGTATAAAACCTTCAAAATGCGTATCTAGTCTGCGTCTTCCAATTTTATCGCCTCCGGGACGAGGAATATAGCCTTTCCCAAATCGCGCCAATAAAGGGCCAACAATCATAATTGAACCGCGCAAGGAACTTCCTTCAACCTTGAATTTTTCTGATTCTAAGTATTCTAAATCCAATTCATCTGCTTGAAAAGAGTACGTATCTGGACTAATTTTATCCACTTTTACGCCCAATTCACTTAAAATATAGATCAATTTGTTAACATCTCTAATATCCGGAATATTGCTGATAATCACTTTTTCAGGCGTTAGCAAAACTGCGCAAATTACTTGAAGCGCTTCATTTTTAGCACCTTGAGGTGTGATGCTTCCGCTAAGTTTATGGCCTCCTTCTATAACAAATGTTCCCATTATATTGGTTGATGAATTGGTTTATTGTTTCTTTTTCAATATTTTAACTTTTCCTGCCGGCTTTCTTTTCTTCATCAATTCTTTAACTTCCGACAAGGTTTCATTTTTGCCTTCCAAATCAATTTTTCCTTTTGATAAATCGAGCAAATGATTGTAAATGATATGATCGTCAACCGTGTCTTTATTCCAGTTTAAATAACATTTTTTCATATGATTGGCAATGGCAAAATACAAAGCTTCACGTGCTTCACCTTCTTCCCAGGTTAAGGCCACATCAATCATTGTTTGAATGTTATTGCCGTAAAATCGGTATTTTGAATCGTATTTCGGATAAGCCAATCTTTCAGGTTTTGCCGCCAATTCTTCTCTTTCCGGTTTTGGATATGGTGACTCAGCTTCCAATTTAAAATCGGACATGATAAATAACTGATCCCATAATTTGTGTTTAAAGTCGGGTACATCGCGTAAATGCGGCTGTAAATTTCCCATAACATCAACAATGGCTTTTGCCATTTTATTGCGCTCTTCATCATCTTCTATGGATACACAATTGTCGATTAATTTTTGGACGTGTCTGCCGTATTCAGGGATAATTAAATGCGGCCTTTCTGAATTGTATTCTAAATCAAATTCCATGGATCTGTTCTTTCTATAATATTTTTTGCAAATTACAATATAAAAATTGGTTTTACAATGTGCATTTAGCCTATAATTACAAGCTTTGCGAATTGTAACAATAATTTTTTGACACCAAATGAAGCAAATTGAATCTCCGCTTTTTGATTTGCGCCAAAACCATCTAAACTAAGTACTTCACCTTTTCCAAATTTTGCATGTTCAACGATGGTTCCGATAATGATATTGTCATCAAATAAATTTGCTGCAGTAGCCATGGAAGCATCCACTTTTTTAAAGTTTTTTGGGCTTACTACCGGCGGTGATGGTGGCATTGCTTTTTTTACCGGCGTACGCTGTATTGGCTTTTTAAAGCGGATTCTGTCTTGCGGAATGTCATCAAAAATATCTCCATCAATAAAAGCGTTCTGTTTTGGTGACGGCATTTTAGGCGTTAAATGTTCTAAAAAAACTTCGTCAATTTCTTCTAAAAATCGGCTAGGCTCACAATCCACCAATTTTCCCCAGCGGTATCTTGTTTGTGCATACGTTAAATACGCCTGTTTCTCCGCACGTGTTAGCGCAACATAAAACAAACGGCGCTCTTCTTCCAATTCACTTCTTGTATTCATGCTCATGGCCGAAGGAAATAAATTTTCTTCCAACCCAACAATGTAAACAAACGGAAATTCCAGTCCTTTTGCCAAATGGATTGTCATTAAGGAAACACGCGGTGCATCATCTTTGTTTTTGGCGTCCAAATCGGTTGCCAAAGCCACATCTTCCAAGAAAAATGCCAAAGAATCATCTGCTTCATTTTCCTTTTGTTCCTCAATAAAATCTTTTAATCCGTTTAATAATTCCTGAATGTTTTCGACCCTACTTACACCTTCCGGTGTTCCTTCACTTTCTAAATCCTGAATTAACCTTGTTTTTTGCACCACAAATTCTGCAATTTCAAAAGCATTTTTAGTTTCTGATTCAATCTGAAAATGCTGCATCATCGTCACAAAGTTTATAAGCTTTGTTTTTGTGCCCGAATTAAGGTTTAAATCGAAAGTATTGAGATTAAGCAACAACTCAAAAATTGATATTTTATAATGATTTGCCGCAACCGAAAGTTTATCAATAGTGGTATCGCCGATACCACGTGCCGGATAATTGATAATTCTTTTAAGCGCTTCTTCATCAGTCGGATTAACGAGCAAACGCAAATATGCCAACGCATCTTTGATTTCTTTGCGCTGGTAAAACGACAATCCGCCGTAAATTCTATAGGCAATGTCTTTTTTACGAAGCGCATCTTCCAAAGCTCTTGATTGTGCATTTGTTCGATACAAAATGGCGAAATCGGAATTTTTCATCTGCAAATTCATCGCATTGTCAAAAATTGAATTTGCAATATATCGGCCTTCTTCAGCTTCCGTAAATGTTCGCATCACTTTTATTTTTGCGCCATCACCGTTGTCGGTCCAAATTTGTTTATCTAGCTTGGTTTTATTTTTTTCAATCACGCTGTTAGCGGCTTCCACAATATTTTTGGTGGAACGGTAATTTTGCTCCAATTTAAAAATTGCCACATTGTCGTAATCACGCTGAAAATTCATGATGTTTTTGATATTTGCGCCACGAAAAGCGTAAATACTTTGAGAATCGTCGCCCACCACACAAATATTCTGAAACCTGTCGGCCAAAGCTTTCACAATTAAATATTGTGAATGGTTTGTATCCTGATACTCATCAACCAAAATATATTTAAATCGGTCTTGATATTTTGCCAAAACTTCAGGAAATCTGGTCAATAATTCATTGGTTCTCAGCAATAAATCATCAAAATCCATAGCGCCGGCCTTAAAACAACGCTCTACATATTCATTATATATTTTACCCATTTCCGGACGTTGTGCCATTTTATCGGCTTCCAACAAATCGGGATCTTTATAATACGCTTTTACAGTAATTAAGCTGTTTTTGAAGGAAGAAATCCGACTTAATACCTGTTTGGGTTTGTAACGATCTTTATCCAATTCCATTTCCTTGATAATGGAAGAAAGCAATCTTACAGAATCTTGCGTATCGTAAATGGTGAAATTAGAAGGAAAGCCCAATCTTTCTGCTTCAGAACGCAAAATACGCGCAAAAACAGAGTGAAAAGTGCCCATCCATAAATTTTTAGCTTCAGAAACACCCACAACCGTTGCAATACGATTTTTCATTTCTCGTGCTGCTTTGTTGGTAAAAGTCAATGCCAAAATATTGAAAGGATCAACATTTTTGCTCATCAAATGCGCTATTCTATAAGTTAAAACACGCGTTTTTCCTGAGCCGGCACCGGCAATAATTATCATTGCGCCTTCTTTATGCAATACGGCGGCTTTTTGCGATTCGTTAAGATTTTCTAAGTAGTTGGTCACGGGAATTCTTTAAAATCCAAAAGTACTACTCCAAATTTAGTTTGGCAATAAATTTATCACAATGTTTTTTTTATAATCCAATCGTGATGAAATTGATTCACATAAATGACCAACAACCCTACCATCATCAAAAAACTAAAAATCAACAAAATCAAAGGGTAATTTTTAATGGCATCAAACTGAAACAGAAATAAAAATCCCTGTAAAAACAATAGCAATTCCGTGATAAAGACACCTGCTAAAAACAAAATGATTCCAACTTTTGAAGTTGGTTTGTGAAGATTTAGTTTGCCCAGTTGGTCCATAATCAAAAATAACAAAACGCTCAAAAACCCCAAAGTGAATAAATGCAAATAGCCAATAATAAAAAATGGTTTAAGCGCCAGTGATTTTTCAACAAAATAAGGAAATGAAGATAAAATTTGGCTGATGATTTTTAAACTATAAGAAAAAAGGGCAAATTTGAGCAGTAATTTTGAAATGAAATGCCAATTGATTTGCAAAAAGGCGTGTCGCATTATTTTTATCAGAAAAACCAATGAAATGAATTGCAACACTGAAGCCACAAAACCAACAAAATTAAATAACAACACATCGGTGCTCCATAAAACCGACAATGCATAAGCCGGAATACAGGCAATATTTAAATAGATAAAAAAATGCTGTTTTAGTTTTTCTGATATCACAATTTGCTGATTTTCAAAAATTTTAAACAGCAATCCGAACAAGGCAAAAACGAAAAAACCATTGTATAAAAAGTGCAGATAAAAATAAACGGTATTGTAATATAAAGCTGATTTTCCTTGATTTACAATGACATAAGCCAAAAACCAAGTGGCCAAACTTGACAATAAATAATAATAAATTCCGTATCTTATTAACTTTGCCGAAGTATTATTTCCCTGTAAATCTTTTAAAATCCTGAATGACAAAACGTAAGAAGTGAGTCCGAATACAGCGAGTAACACAATAGAAAATACTTTATAACCACCTAAAGGAAAGCTGATTAACATCAAGGTTATCGCGACCAATAAAATGACTAAAGTAATTTTATATACATTATTTTGTTTTTTGAAATCCGAAACAAAATAATACATAATTGCGCCAATCACCACAATGTAGCCCCAACCCAAAAATGCCACATGTGAATGACTTTGCAATAAATTTTGATAAGAAAGGAATTTTGCGGGAAAAGCAAAATTCCATCTCATTAACAATCCATACAAAGCGGACAAAATAAACAAAGTTAAAGCGTATAAATAAAGAAATCTGCTTTTTTGGCTCAACAACATTTAAAAGATTTAAGCTACAAATAAACAAGAATTTTATCAAACTTCTTACATCTTGGAACAAAAAAAGACTGCCTTTTCATGACAGCCTCTTTTAACTAATTAACCAAATATTTATTTACTGAACGTATAAGTAAGGCCCAACATCACCATACTTGTGGTCATTTCATAACCAACTTTTGTTCCTGGCATTGCTCCGTAAGGGTTTGTCGCGGACGCTAACATTGGATTTAAAATATTTCCTTCTGTTTTGTCTCCGCTTGTTCCGTAATGAAACACGCCATTCAATTTAAAGTTTTCATTAATAGGATAACTTGTTCCAAATTGAAAAGCATTTTCAATAATTGCCGTTGCCGGAATTGAAAAGAATGCCAAATCACTGTCAATTGGATTGCTGCTATAAGTATAGCCAACTCTTAAAGGCAATTTTTCAATTCCCTTATATTGTAAACCGGCAGAAAGAATACTTATATTTTTCCAACCAAAACCTTGCACGGAACCTGTTTGTGTCCATCCTTTTGCTTCAAATCCGTTGGTTTTTTCATAATCCACACGTCTAAAATCTAAAGCCAAATCAAAATCACCTGTTGAATAACCCAATCCAAAAGATAAAATTGCGGGATAATCCATGTTAAAATCAACGTTTGGCGCCGAAGAACCATCTAAATAGGTATTCTCAAATTTTATATCATCAAACTTTTGAATTGTTTTATAAGAAACCCCTAATTTAATTCCGTTAGGTGAATGATAAAATAAACCAAATTGTGCTCCATAGCCAATTGCGGAAGCTTTATCACTTGCTGGATAACCTAAAGTTTGGCTTGGTGATGACAATGGGTTTGGTGCCAATTCTAATGCTGCATAATTAATTGTTGGTTGAACACCAATTGAAAAGTTATCTGTTACTTCATATGCCCAAGCCAATCCAATTTGCAATAACATATAATCAGATTCAATATGTCCAAAACCCCTTGCAGCTTGTGGATAATTTACTGGATTCGAATTTAATGTCGGATTAAAGCTAGTACTCATCGGATTATTAGCTTCTTCAGGAAAAGTTACTCCAAAGCCACTAATACCAAAAGCAGAAGCACCAAAAGTATGTTTGCTTCCTTCTTTTCCCCAAACCATCGCCAATGACGGCATTGGGGAAACGCCTCTATCATCTTTTGTTATGCCAGATACCGCAGGTGAACCCGGTCCCATCATTCCTGCCGAAAGAGAAGAACTTAATTCAGGCGAAGAAAAGAATGCGCCAATGTCGAAGTTTATAATTTTATTGTCAAATACGGCAATTGCAGCCGGGTTCCATTGCAATGCGCCACTGATGTCTATAGGTTGTGCTGACGCTGCTCCTCCCATTGACATATTTACGGATCCCGCGGCCTGCATAATATGCCCGGCTTGTGCAAAAAGGGAACTTGTTAAAAGTAATACTGCTAATCTTAAAATGTTTTTCATAAATGTTAATTTTATTTATTGATTTTGAGTTGTGTAACAATTGTTACATATTATTAATCAATTACTTACGCTTGATTTGCAACAAAATTAAAGAGGAACTCTTTTACTTATAGTGATAATTATCAGTTAAATTTATGAAATTAAAAATACTTTCAATAATTTTTCCTGTAACTTGATGAGACTATGCCAAAATTACAACCGTAAATAGCATTATTTTCACTAAAATAAATATTTTTTAACGATTCAATTTTTAAATTTTGACTGATT
>JAVVEF010000085.1:0-12518 GCA_032251275.1 Lutibacter sp. | reverse complement strand
AAAAAATAAATTAAATTTCTTTTAATAACACTTTGATTTCATTTAACATCATGGCAGTTGCGCCCCAAACCATAAAATTACTCAGATTAAAACAGGGGACAGGAATGTTTTGTGCATAGGAAGTGGACACAACAGTGGTTGTAAAAGCGCTTTTATTTAACAAATCTTTTAGCAATACATCTATATTTTCTTCAACCTCCTCATTTTTTATCAGGGTAGGCGTGTAGTTGAGCAATCCTAAAAATGGCGTGACCATAAAATTGCTGGGTGGGATAAAAACATTGGTCATTTGTTTGAAAATATACACATCATCGGGACAAATCCCAACTTCTTCCTGTGCTTCCCGCAAGGCGGTATTTTCCAAAGAATTATCGAAATTGTCAAATTTTCCTCCGGGAAAACTTATTTGTGATGCATGGACGCCGTTATAATTTGCTCGCAAGGTCAGCAAAAAACAGGTTTCTCCTTGTGTATTCGGGTAAAACAGCGCCAAGACAGCAGCTTTCTTTGCATTTGTCGCTTCTAAAAATTCCTCGGTGTATTTTTGCCTGAATTTTGGCGCCAATTCAAACTGCGCCTCCAATCCGCCAAGAGGAATCTCTCGCAGCTTTGAAAGGTTTTTTTTGAAGTGGTTGAAATCCATTAATTTTTCGAATAAAAAGTGGGTAAAGACAAATGATATTTCACGGCTACAAGCCTGATGGCAATCACAATTAAAGATGTTGAAACATAAATGATGGTTTGGTCAACATTAAAATGAGATAAAACAATAAAGGCGATTGAACCCAAAATACAGGCAGTGGCATAAATTTCTTTTCTGAAAAGTACGGGAACCTCATTGCACAAGATATCTCTTATAACGCCGCCAAAACAAGCCGTAATAGTTCCCAAGGCTATTGAAATAATGGGGTGAAAATTGGCGTTAATGCCAATTTCTGTTCCGGTTATTGTAAAAATGCCCAAACCAATAGTATCAAACAGAAATAATGATTTTTGCAGGTATCTTAATTTTTTTCGAAATATGATAGCGATAATAAAAGATATGCAAATTAAAAAAATGTAAGTGATGTTGTTCATCCAAATAACAGGCTGCTTGCCAATTAAAACATCTCGTAAAGTACCTCCGCCAACCGCAGTGACAAATGAAATAATGAAAACACCAAAAGGATCCATTTTTTTATTTATTGCAACCAGTGCTCCTGAGGTGGCAAATGCAATAGTGCCCAATATGTCCAATACGTAGAAAACTGTCATGAAAGATGGATTGTGAAAAGGTCAATAATTTTATAATGTTTTCAATAAATTAAAGAATTGATTTCAAAAAAACTTATTTAATTTCAGCGTTGGCAGCCATCGCTGCGCCTATAATTCCTGCTTCGTTTTCTGCTTCCGCAGGAACAATGGGGGTATCGACTTCAATTTTATGGATAAACTTATGCACTCTTTTGCTTGCGCCGCCACCAATGATGATAAGATCGGGCGACATAATAAAATTTAAATGGTCAAAATACTTATGCAGTCTTTTACCCCATTTTTTCTGACTTAATTTTTCTCGTTTTCTGGCAGAATCTGCCGCATAACTTTCGAAACTTTCCCCGTGTCGGTTTAGCAGATGCCCAAATTCGGTATTCGGCAATAATTTTCCGTCTAAAAAGACCGCCGATCCGATGCCTGTTCCTAAAGTAATCATGAAAACGACACCTTTTTTGCCCTTTCCGGCACCAAAATTTATTTCTGCAATTCCTGCGGCATCTGCATCATTTACAACCGTAAATTCATTTCCGGTCGCATTTTTAAAAAGTTCGGCAACATTGGTATCCTTCCATGTTTCGTGCAAATTTCCGCCCGACATGCATTTGCCGTGTTTTAAAGGTGTAGGGAATCCGCATCCAACCTTACCTTCCCAGTTAAAATGTTTCACAATCTTTTGAATAACCTTCGCAATTGCCTCAGGTGTTGCGGGTCTTGGTGTTAAGATTCTTTTTTTTTCGGCAGAAAGCGCACCAGTTTCAACAGTAACTATTGCGGCTTTTATTCCTGTGCCTCCAACATCAATACCCAATATTTCCATTTACTAAATTTTTAGTTTGGCAATTTAAGGATTAAAAAGTTAAATATTAAAAGTTTTCAGAAAAAGGAATGTAGAAAAAAGACCAACAAGCTCAAAACCAACAACTAAAATCTACATCCGTGTTTCAATCCATTTGCTGAATTCGTAAAAATTCTTTGGTGAAACACCATGACCCACAGGAAATTCGCTGTAACAAAAGTTGATGCTCAGTTGCTTTAAAAAATCGGGCGCTTTATTGGCCCATTCAACAGGAATTACCTGATCAACGCTTCCATGAGAAATGTAAAAATCCGATTTGGAATAGTCTTTTGAGTTTAAATCGTCTGGCAATAAATCGGGATTGATATAACCGCTCAATGCAATAATTTTTTGCACTTTTTCAGGGTAATTAAGCGCTACTGCATAACTTAAAATGGTACCCTGGCTAAATCCGAGAAGAAATGTTTTTTGCGGTGAAACGCCATATTTCTGCTGAACTTCATCAATAAAAACCCCTATAATTTCTCTGGCTTTGATGGCTTCAGGCATATCGGAAAACTTTCCCTGCGGACTGTTGAAGTGGATGGTGTACCAGGAATAACTGCCAAATCCCAGTGTTTGTGGCCCTCTTGCGCTTATAATAATCAAATCTTCCGGCAGCTCACTTGCGAAAGAAAATAAATCTTCTTCATTGCTGCCATATCCGTGCAGTAAAATAAGCAAGGAGGTGTTTTCTGTGATTTTTTTTGGTTCTCTGGCAATATAATGCAATGCTAATTTCTTCATAATATCAATATAAAAGTCTCGCTTTTGGACGCGACTTCAAAAGTAAATTAAAAATTCGGTTAACCAATTGCTTTAAACCAATCCTCAAATAAATCACCAACAAACGGGACTCTTTTCTCTTCGCCTTTGATAGCGCCCATTAAGCCAATAAACCAAAGCACGAACAAGCCGATACCCAAAATTCCTGCTGCGAATCCTGCATATCTTCCAATGATAGTAATTCCCAATGAAAAAAGCGACAAGCCTACCATTTGGCGGATATGAAAAGCGGCGAATGAATTGTGCTTATCATTGTTCATCACAAAGGCAATTAAAGTTCCTACCCAGGTAATATAGCTGATAATAGCCATTGTTTTTCCTTCTTGTATCGTTTGATTTTCCATAATCTGATTTATTTAAAAATATATATTTTACGATATCCGCCATTTCCGAATAATTGGGAGCTAAATTTAAGTTTTTACTTTAATCTTTTAAGCTAAATAATTCCCCCTTCGGGGGCTAGGGGGCAATAATCTTATTATTCGAAATAATGCCATAGACTTTTCCATTTAAATTTTTATTGAGGAAAATGGCGTTTTTTGAGGTTGATAAGATGTCTTTTTCTCCAAAAGTATAGACGAAATCAGGATTAAAAAGGGTGATATTGGCTTTCTGTCCTTCTGAAATAGAGTAAGTTGGCACATTAAACCGTTCTCTAGGTTTGGTGGTCAGACAATCGATTAAGGTTTCCAGTCCGATAGCTTTGTTTAAGGAACCAAACAAACTTTCAAGTCCGATAGTGCCGAATTTAGCATTGCTGTACTCCACTTTTTTATGCTCAACATCCATAGGATTGTGGTCGCTGGTCACCATATCAATAACACCTTCTTTGATGCCTTTAATCAATGCTTTTACATCTTTTGATGTCCGCAATGGCGGCAACACTTTTGTATTCGTGTTAAAGTTTTTCAACTCGTCATCGGTCAGCACCAAGTGATGCGCCGCAACGCTGCAGGTGACGTTTAATTTTTTCTTTTTGGCCTCTTTAATAAGTTCAACCGATTTTGCTGTTGAAATTGTTGGAATGTGCAATTTTCCGCCGGTATATTCCAAGAGAAATAAATCACGGACTATCTGCAATTCTTCAGCCAAGGAAGGGATTCCTTTTAATCCTAGTTTTGTGCTGTTGATTTCTTCGTTAACCAAACCAATGCCGGCAATGGAATTGTTCTGCGGAAAACTCAAAATTAACGCGTCAAAATTTTGCGCGTACTGCAAACCGATTTTCAACAGATTGGCATTTGAAAGGGCTTTGTTATAGTCACCAAAAGCAATGCCTCCCGAATTTTGCATATCATACAATTCTGCAATGTCTTCGCATTTTCCGCCTTTGGTCAGGTTTCCTATTGGGAAAAGGGACGTGGCCGAATTGGCGGCTTTACTTGTTAAAAACTGTATGGCCGATTTATTGTCGGTCGCCGGGAAAGTGTTCGGATTTACGGCAACCGCTGTAAAACCGCTTCTGGAAGCCGTTTTTAATCCGTTTTCTATCGTTTCCCGATCTTCAAATCCGGGCTCGCCAAAGCAAACGCTCGAATCGAACCAACCCTGCGAAATATGCAAGTTGTCAAATTTAATTTCTTTATAATTTTTCGGATTTTTAAGCTTTTCTCCAATTTTTGTGATGGTGCCCTTTTCAATAAGAATGTCTTTAATTTGAAGGTGAAACGGACTGGAATTGTCGATGATGGTAGCAGACTTTAGAAGTAAATTCATATTTTGAAATATTTTAACAACAGCATTTCAATGAACAAAAATAGCACAGAAAATGCTAAAAACCATTTAAAAAGCCAATTGATTTTATGTTGATTTTTAATTTCATCAAAAAGATTGTCGATTGATGTGGAAATGGTCACATTTTCAGCGTCGCCAACCAAAGAATTTAAATCGGCGTAATTAGCGTCGCTCTCTTCTCGGTTGTAATTTAACGCAATGGTTTTTAATACGTTATTTCCGCTGGAAACTTTGTAAAATCCGCTTTGCAAAGAAGCGTCGGATAAGATCAGGTCCACTTTGTTTTGGGAAACTTTTTGAAGCGGAATAAATGCACCGGTTTCATTTGAAATTTTAAGGACATCATTTTTTCCAATACTTGCATTGATTTCAATGTTGTTTTCGGGCGCAATGGTGTGATAAATTTGTGCGGTTTTTAAGCTTGTTTTGGAAAAATTATAAAAAATAGGCACTACCAATGGCGATTGCGTGAAGTCGGAAATGCTTTTGTTTAAGGGCGCTGCAACCCAATAAAAATTCCCGTCACTTATTTTTGTGGAGGAGATAAATGCACTGTTATTGTCGAATTTTAGAATCGCGGAACTGTTTCGGGAATTGTTTTGATAATGCAAGGCCGTTTTTGGGTATTGGAAATTGGTCACTTTCTTTTCAAAAACATCATCAATTAAAGGATGACCGTAATTGATGGAAGTGATTTGATGTTCATTTTCAATTTTAGCGCTTATTTTTCCTGCCTGAAACGCATTTAAAAATCGGTTATAGGAATCTATATTGATGTTTTGTGAAGGAATCAGTACCAAATTTCCGCCATTTGCCATAAACTCGCTTAAATTGCGCTGCAATTCCACAGGAATATCTACCAATTCATTTAAGATGATTAAATGCTGGGTTTGCATGGTGTTGTAATTCAATTGGCGTAGAGGGGAAGCGGTAAAATTGAATTCTTTTTCAGTATAGATTTTTAGCAAAAATTCGGTCTGATTTCCAATGCTCAACACATTAATTTTTTCGGGTGCGGAAATTGAAAAATAAAAATCGTTGTCGAATTCCATTCCGTCATCAACCAAGGATATTTTTCCGTTAAAATTATTGGGATCCGTGAGTGTAAATTCAACCGATTGCCGATTGGAATTTGCAAATTTCGCCGTAGTTTTTCCCATCAAGGTTTCGTCTTGAAACAAGGAAATAGGAATTGTTTCAGTGATAATTTTGCTGCTTTTCACCAATGCTTTTAGCATTATTTCTGTAGTGGATTTTTGCTCAATGGACACGCTGTCCAAAAAAATGTTTGGCACTTCTTTTGGTGATAGCTGAAGCAGTGAAACAGGTGAGTTTACAATTGTAAAATCAATTTTATTTTCAATATTAATATTTTGAAAATCAGATAGTAATATAATTTTATTTAAGGTGTTAGTTTTAGTTAAAAAATTGCCTTTCGCTCTCAAAAAAACTGTGTTTAAATCCAGTTTGTTTGGCGAATATTGAAGGTTGATTAATTCATTTTTTAAGCCATCAGCGTCTAAATCTTTCAAATTTTCATCATTGGTAATCAACGTAAAAGTGCTGTTTTGAAGGTTGTTGTTTTCAATAATTTTTTGGGCGGCGCTTTTAAGCAATTCTCCATTCTCACCCTTTGCCTGCATGCTGTTGGAATTGTCTAAATAAATGGTGACATTCACTTGTTGCTGTGTTGAAGATTTGGAAAAATACGGTTGGGAAAAGGCAAAAATGATACAACTTAAAGCCAGTAATCGGCTCATTAAAACAAGCCATTTTTTTAATCTTGCGCTTTTTCGTGTTTGCCTTTCAATATTTTTTAAAAAAGCGACATTGGTAAAAGGAACTTTTACGAAACGTTGCAGCTGAAATAAATGAACAATTATCGGGATGATAAGAAAAAAAAGAGCGTAAAGAATTTCCGGATGCTTAAATTGCATTGTTCAATTTGGTTTATCAAAGATATAAAAATTGATTTACTTAAGAAAAATAGTTTTTCAAAATTCCCAAAGCATATTTACTCGCGATAGTGTTGGCAAATTTCGGAAAATCGATGGTCGCATTGTCATTTGCATTGTCGGAAATGACGCGAATGATGGAAAACGGCACTTCGTATTCAAAACAAACCTGAGCTACCGCAGCACCTTCCATTTCCACGCAAATCGCCGTTGGAAGCTTTTTGTTCAGCTTTTTAATTTTTTTGAGGCTGGAAATAAACTGGTCGCCGCTGGCAATATCGCCATGAACAACTTTAGGGAGTTGAATGTCAAAAAGTTGGGAGTCTTCAATCGCAATAAATTTGTGGTAAGTATCCAAAAATAAATTGGTTGCCATCAATAATTTTGCGGAATCATTGGTTTTCAAAAACTTTTTTCTTAAAATGGGAATTTCAAATTTTTCGTAAAACGGAAAAGCATTTAAATCGTGTTGGTACAAATTTTTGCCAATCACGATGTCCCCTATATTCAATTTGGGATGAATGGCACCGGCTACGCCGGTAAAAATGATTTCTCTGACATCATAATCGTTGATGAGTTGGGTGGCTGTTGCGGCAGAGGCGACTTTTCCCCATCGCGAAAAAACAAGCACTACTTTTTTGCCGAATAAGGTTCCGGTGTAATAGGTTCGCATTCCTTTTTCGGTGGTTGACACTTCCTGAAGTTCGTGCAGCAATGCCTGAATTTCTTCCTGCATCGCACTGATTATGCCTGTCATTTTATAAAGGTTTATTGCTGATTTTGCCGTCTATCATTTCCAATTTCCGGTCGGCCATCTCCGCCAATTCCTGATTGTGCGTCACAATCACAAAAGTTTGGCTGAATTTATCGCGCAGGTCAAAAAATAATTCGTGCAAATTTTTTGCAGATGAAGAATCTAAATTACCGCTGGGTTCATCGGCAAAAATAACGTCGGGATTGTTGATTAAAGCTCTGGCAACGGCGACACGTTGCTGCTCACCGCCCGACAATTCGTTTGGCTTGTGGTGCATTCTGCTGGAAAGTCCCAAAAAATTGAGCAATTCCTTGGCTTTGTTTTCTACTTCCTTTTTAGAAGTATTTCCTATAAAACCCGGAATGCAAACATTTTCAAGTGCCGTAAATTCGGGAAGTAACTGATGAAACTGAAAAATAAATCCGATATGCTGATTTCTGAATTTTGAAAGTTCGTTGTCATTTAATTCGAGTATATTTTTGGTGCTGATGGTGAGTTTTGAATTTTTGCCTTTCGACGGATTGTCTAAAGTGCCAAGAATTTGCAACAATGTTGTTTTTCCGGCGCCTGACGGACCAATAATCGCCACAATTTCTCCCTTTTTTATGGATAAATCAACGCCTTTTAAAACCTCTAAGTCCCCGTAAAATTTGTGAATATTTTTCGCTTCTATCATTTGCCAAAAGTAAGCTATTTGTTTTAAAATTGTTTAACTGTTTATTTGTTTAATCGTTGAACTGTTTATGAAATCAATACCTATAACAAATAACTTTTAACATATAACTTAGTAAACAAGCCTAAAGCCAAGTTTTAAGATTATTATAATCTAAATAATAGATAAATTTAATCGAAAAATTGTTGGAAATAGGTTCGTTAAAAAGATTGTCCAAGTTTTTTTTGAAATTCAAATTTGCCAGTTTATCTTCATTAAAAATGGAGTTTCTGTATAAAGCAACCAACTGGCTGCCCGGGGCAAATTCCCATGAATAACTTAAATCCAAATTCCAGATATTGTAATTGATATTGTGGTTTTTCTGATAAGAACTGGCGTTTAAAGTGCCTTCATTGTTCAGTTCAAAAAAATTGGCATCGTATTCAACAGGCGACCAATAATGCCTAAACGACAATGCCAAAGTTGATTTTGTGTTGAAACTTAAATTGCCCGTTAGTGTATTGGTTACGGTTTTTACATCCCTGTTTCCAAAAATAATATTACCGTTATCTAAATTGGTAACCCATCCATCATCATTGGTAAGTTTGGAAAAATTTAACTTATAAATAACTGAAAATTTATCGGAAAAGCGATAGCGTGGGGCAATGGACAGGTCCAGTAATTCATTTTCGAGACCAAATCTTTTGGCATAGGTGCTTTTAACGTCAATCGCAAACTTTTTACGGTAATCTGTAGAAAACCAGCCATTTATCACATATACGGGGTTTTGCTTAAAAAATCTTCCCGCAACACGAGGCGAATAAAAATCGTATTGATCGCCTATATTGGTGTTTATTTCTCCGCCAAAAGCAAATCGGGTTTTGGTAATAAAGAAAAAATCAAGCTCAAAATTGTTTTCCGCGAATTGGTTTGTGTCATTTTGATAATTAAAATTGCTCGATAATGAAATATTATAATCGTCAAAGGTTTTTGTTGGTTCAAAAATTCTATAGGATACTTCAGCCCAGTAAACAGCCAGATTATTTCTGTTCTGATATCCCAAATCATTTATGTTATAGGTATCATTGCTTCGTGAATGGCCGAATTCATATTGATAATTGCCTGAAATTTTTTCAAATTCGAGCAAGCCGGCATAGCCCGATTTGTTTAGGCCATTTTCCTGAATATTGCTTATTTTAAAATCACCGGTTGTTTTGTATCTGTTTTTTTTATTTGAAATATCAAAAAGAAAGGCAGAAACATTGGCGTCCCTAAAACTGCCATTTCTTGTAACATTGGTATTTACAAAACTTACGGAGGAATTTTTATTGAATTGCTGGTCTAAAACTAGCACATTGTAATTGGCAAGCGGTTCGGTAACAACTTCTCTTGTTTCATTTGTGAGCGTATTTTTGATTTCTGCGGATGTTTTCTCGGTAATGGCATTGAAAAATCCGATACCCAATCCTTTTTTTGTCCTCCCCGAAATTTTTAGGGCATTTATCATATTAACTTTTTCTGGGTTGAAAACGATTTCTTCATTTTCTTTTAAATTGCTTTCGGCCAATTCATATCCTACGGGCTTGTTTCCAATTCTTCTGGAATAAAACAGATAGCCCTTGTTAAAAAGTTCTGTACCTTCTGTAAAGAAGGTTCGCTTTTCTGAGTATTGCTGTTCAAACGGACCTAAATTCAGAACTTGGTCGTCAAAAGCTGTCTGCCCAAAATCAGGAATCAACGTGGCATCCAACGTAAAACTTTCGTTAATGCCATATTTTAAATCCATTCCAATGCTGTAATCGGTTTCCGAATCGCCGTTATAAGAATTGACCGCGGCAAAAGCATAGGGAGAAAAACTGAGTCGGGTAGGAGGTTTGATATTATTTATGCCGGTAATTAAACCGGAATATTGTGTGAACAAGCCAACTTTTTTATCGACATAATTCCAGGAATATTGCTCATTGAGCCTGTTTATTTTCCGGTGAAAATTAACGCCCCAGGTTTGTTCGGTTGAATTACTGAAGCGCAAGGCTGAATAAGGGATTTTGATTTCTGCAACCCAATTGTCTTTGTTAATTTTAACGTCACTTTCCCAAACAGCGTTCCAGCTAAAATCCTCTCCTTCTGAAGAAATTTTGGCGTCGCCTTGTGCACCGGTGCTCATTACCACAAATTCCGTATCATTTTGTCCGTCGTTGTTTGGGTTGATGCTGATTAAAAAAAAGTCGACTTGGCCAAATTGATCTCTGCCGCCAAATTGCATTGGAATAGCTTTTGTGTTAACATCGTACATTGTGGCACCAAAATAAATAGCTTCATCATCATAGGCAATTTTCACAACTGTTTTCATATCTTCCCTTTCTTCACCGCCATCTCCGGGCTTAAACATTTGAAAGTCTTGCGCAGGTTGGGTGTTTTTCCAAAAATCTTCGCTTAAAACGCCATCAATTGAAGGCGTTTTGTCAATTCGCAGGGCTTTAACCGATTTAATTTTTACTTGGGAATAGGATAAGGAGAAAAAAAATAAACTAAGAATGAATAGGTGCTTTTTCATTATAAATCAATAAACGGGATCAATTTTTTGGTTAAAATATCTAAGATTCAAATCAAACCATTTCAAATAAATGTTATTATAAATAGACGTCAAAAATAACACATTGTTACACAATGTAAAAGTTTTTTGAAATGAACTTAAATTTTAAGTTAGGATTAGTACATTTGTGAATATTTACAAAAACCATTATCTCTAATGAATTTACACGAATATCAAGGAAAAGAATTACTAAGTAGTTTTGGCGTAAGAATACAACGCGGCATTGTTGCCGATAACCATTTAAAAGCGGTAGACGCAGCAAAGCAATTGGCGGTTGAAACCGGAACTGGCTGGTGGGTTGTTAAAGCACAAATTCATGCGGGCGGACGAGGAAAAGGCGGTGGCGTGAAATTGGCGAAAAGTTTAAAAGATGTTGAATCAATATCCGAAAGCATTATCGGAATGATGTTAATCACACCTCAAACTCCACCCCAAGGAAAAAAAGTTCATCAGGTTTTGGTTGCTGAAGACGTTTATTATCCGGGAGCGAATGAACCCGAAGAATATTATATGTCTGTTTTGTTAAACAGAGCCACTGGGAAAAATATGATTATGTATTCTACCGAAGGTGGTATGGATATTGAAACTGTTGCCGAAAAAACACCTCATTTAATTTTTACCGAAGAAATGGATCCTTTATTGGGATTACAGGCTTTTCAGGCACGTAAAATTGCCTTTAATTTAGGCTTGTCAGGAAATGCGTTGAAAGAAATGATCAAATTTGTGACCTCTTTATATACTGCTTTTGTTCAGTCTGATGCCACATTATTTGAAATTAACCCAGTGTTAAAAACGTCGGATGACAAAATATTGGCGGTAGATTCAAAAGTTGTTTTGGATGACAATGCTTTATTTCGCCATAAAGATTTGGCCGTTTTACGTGATTTGCGTGAAGAAAATGAAATTGAAGTGGAAGCAAACGCCGCAGGATTAAATTATGTTGATTTGGACGGAAATGTGGGCTGTATGGTAAACGGGGCAGGATTGGCGATGAGCACAATGGATTTAATAAAACAATCTGGCGGAGAACCTGCAAACTTTTTGGATGTTGGCGGTACCGCAGATGCAAAACGAGTTGAAACAGCTTTCAGAATTATCCTAAAAGATCCAAACGTTAAAGCCATTTTGGTAAATATTTTTGGCGGAATTGTGCGTTGCGACCGTGTGGCACAAGGCGTAATTGATGCTTATAAAAATATGGGTGATGCCATTAACGTTCCAATTATTGTTCGTTTACAAGGCACAAATGCTAAGGAAGCACAGGAACTTTTAGACAATAGCGGACTGGATTTAATTTCGGCCACTGAATTTCAGGAAGCTGCGGACAAAGTTCAAAAAGTATTGGCATAAGCTTACATAATATAAGAAACAAAAAAGCTGATGATCAATTCATCAGCTTCAGTAAAATAAAAAAAACACTTCAATGGAAGTGTTTTTTTATTTTACTGAAGTATAACTATTATATATCCTCAAAATTAACGTCGGTAAAACTTTCAGAACCTGATACTGTTTCTTCGGTTTCTTCCGTTCCTTCTGATGGTCTTTTAAAATCTTTTTGGTGACGTTCAGAAATCACTTCTTCACCTTTTTCATTTAAAATATAATTGGTTGCTTCTTTAAGCATATCATTAAACTCTACAAAATCTTCTTTGTATAAATAAATTTTATGCTTTTTGTAATGGAAAGATCCATCGTCGTGAGTGAATTTTTTACTTTCGGTAATAGTTAAGTAATAATCTTCGGCTTTTGTTGCTCTTACGTCAAAAAAGTAAGTTCTTCTTCCTGCTCTAAGAACCTGAGAGAATATCTCTTCTTGTTCTAAATGTTCATTGTCATTCATATATAACTCTCTATTTAATTAATCTTTTTATTAGATTTAGACACAAATCTATAAAATTATTTGACTTATTTCACTATTTTCAAATTTCTTTTTCCAAAAGTTGCTGTTCATAAAG
>JAVVEF010000084.1:3877-12712 GCA_032251275.1 Lutibacter sp. | reverse complement strand
AAAAAAGATTGTAACGAAAAGCCCGACCCGCAGGGTAACGCCCAAAACATTCATCTTTCGATAAAAAATAATCAAAAATGAGCAAATTTACTGAAGACGATTTAAAAAAAGAACTCGAAACCAAAGAGTACGAATACGGTTTTTATACGGATATTGAATCCGAAAAGTTTCCTATAGGTTTAAATGAAGATGTTGTTATCGCCATTTCCAAAAAGAAAAACGAACCTGCCTGGATGACCGAATGGCGTTTGGATGCGTTTCGTGTTTGGAAAGAAATGACCGAACCTGAATGGGCAAATGTTCGATATGAAAAACCTTCATTTCAAGATATCAGCTATTATTCTGCACCAATACAAAAACCAAAATTAAACAGTTTGGATGAAGTTGATCCGGAATTATTGAAAACTTTCGAAAAACTGGGCATTTCAATAGGCGAACAAAAACGCTTGTCCAATGTGGCTGTTGATATTGTGATGGACTCAGTTTCCGTAGCAACCACCTTCAAAAAAACATTGAACGAAAGAGGTATTATTTTCTGCCCGATTTCTGAAGCCATTCAAAACCATCCTGAATTGGTTAAAAAATATATGGGAAGTATTGTTCCCAAAACCGATAATTTTTATGCGGCATTAAACTCGGCAGTTTTTTCTGACGGTTCGTTTTGCTACATCCCCAAAGGCGTTACTTGTCCGATGGAATTATCGACCTATTTCAGAATAAACGAAGGCGGAACCGGACAATTTGAACGCACTTTGTTAATTGCTGATGAAGGCAGTTATGTGAGTTATTTGGAAGGTTGTACTGCGCCGGCGCGTGATGAAAATCAGTTACACGCCGCTGTTGTTGAGTTAATTGCTTTGGATGATGCGGAAATAAAATACTCTACCGTGCAAAACTGGTTTCCCGGTGATAAAGATGGAAAAGGCGGTGTTTATAATTTTGTGACCAAACGCGGATTGTGCGAAAAAAATGCAAAAATTTCTTGGACACAAGTGGAAACAGGAAGTGCAATTACCTGGAAATATCCAAGTTGTATCTTGAAAGGCGACAACTCTGTAGGTGAATTTTACTCCATTGCGGTGACCAATAATTTTCAACAAGCAGATACCGGAACAAAAATGATTCATTTGGGAAATAACACAAAAAGCACCATTATTTCAAAAGGAATTTCCGCAGGACATTCACACAATTCATACAGAGGATTGGTGCAAATAAGTCCGAGAGCAAACAATGCCCGTAATTTCTCTCAATGCGACTCATTACTGATGGGCGACAAATGTGGCGCACATACTTTTCCATATATTGAAGTAAAAAACAAGTCCGCACAAATAGAACACGAAGCCACCACTAGTAAAATTGGGGAAGACCAATTGTTTTACTGCAACCAACGAGGCATCAATACCGAAAAAGCGATTGCATTAATCGTAAACGGATTTGGTAAAGAAGTGCTCAACAAATTGCCGATGGAATTTGCCGTGGAAGCACAGAAGTTGTTGGAAATCAGTTTGGAAGGATCGGTAGGGTAGGCCCCCTAACCCCCGAAGGGGGGATTGAGCGTTAAAAAAATGTATGGTATACATTTTTAGCGAAAAGGCCAGCTGGCGCGTTGGGATTTTAAAAGTTAAATGTTAAAAAGTTGAAATGTTGATCAGTTTTTTTCAAATAAACGTTCAACAAATAAAAAGATAAACGAATAAAAAAATGTTAAAAATAAATAATTTACACGCCAATATCAATGGCAAAGAGATTTTAAGAGGGATCAATCTCGAAATAAAAGCAGGTGAAGTTCATGCGATTATGGGCCCAAACGGTTCGGGAAAAAGCACGCTTGCCTCTGTTATTGCAGGAAAAGAAGATTTTGAGGTTACCGAAGGATCCGTAGTGTTGAATGGAGAAGATTTATCCGATTTTGCTCCTGAAGTAAGAGCACATAAAGGTGTCTTTTTATCATTTCAATATCCTATTGAAATTCCTGGCGTAACAGTTACAAACTTCATCAAAACAGCCATTAACGAAACGCGAAAAGCCCAAGGAATGGCCGAATTGCCTGCAAAAGAAATGCTGCAGCTGATTCGTGAAAAAGCCGATTTATTGGAAATAGACCGTAAATTCCTGTCGCGCTCTTTAAATGAAGGATTTTCCGGAGGCGAGAAAAAAAGAAATGAAATATTCCAAATGGCGATGTTGGAACCTCAATTGGCCATTTTGGATGAAACCGATTCTGGTTTGGATATTGATGCCTTAAAAGTTGTGGCAAATGGCGTTAACAAACTTAAAAGCGAAGACAATGCAATATTGTTAATCACGCATTACCAACGTTTGCTGGATTATATCGTTCCTGATTTTGTTCACGTATTGTACAATGGAAAAATTGTAAAATCAGGCGGAAAAGAACTGGCTTACGAATTGGAAGAAAAAGGTTACGACTGGTTGAAATAAATAACACTAAATAAAGTAGCAGTTGCAGTAAACAGTTAATAACTGAAAACTGATACTGATTACTGAATACTAAGAAAAATGGAATTAAAAGAAAAATTAGTTTCTTCATTTTTGGCTTTTGAAAACAAGGGAAATATCGACCTTGATTCAACGGTGCACGCATTAAGGTTGAAAGCCATCCAAAATTTTGAAAAAGTGGGTTTTCCGACAAAAAGAGATGAAGAATGGAAATATACAAGCTTAAACCCTTTACTAAAACTCGATTTCAGCCTTTTTCCAAATGCTGAAAAATCGGTAGGATTTAAAAATATAGAAGCCTATTTAATCAACGACATTGAATCGTACACCTTAATTTTTATTGATGGGGTTTTCAGTTCATTTATGTCGGAAACCACCCACGAAGACTGCGATGTTTGCGTGTTGTCATCAGCATTGGCAAGACCGAAATATAAAATGATTATCGATAATTATTTAAATACCATTGCCAACAAAAACAACAGTTTATCGGAATTAAATACCGCTTTTGTTAAAGAAGGCGCATTCATCAATATTCCAAAAAACACCATTGTTCCTAAGCCAATTCAAATCATTAATTTTTCAACAGGAAGCGAAAAAGAAGTGTTGTTGCAGCCAAGAAATTTAATTGTTGTTGGTGAAAATTCACACGTTCAAATTATTGAACGCCATCAAAATTTATCAAAAAACACCACGCTCACAAATTCAGTTACTGAAATATTTGTCCACAAAAGAGCGATTGTTGATTATTATAAAATTCAAAATGACACCGATGAATCGTCGCTAATCGACAGCACTTTTATTTCACAAAAACAACAAAGTGTGGCATCGGTAAGTACCTTTTCATTTGGCGGAAAAATTACCAGAAACAATCTGGAATTTTATCACGAAGGTGAAAATATTACTTCCAACCTCAACGGAATTTCTATCCTGAATGACAAACAACATGTTGACAATCATACGCTTGTAGATCATAAATCCCCAAATTGCGAAAGTCATGAGTTGTACAAAGGAATTTATGCCGATAAATCTGTTGGTGTTTTTAACGGAAAAGTTATTGTGCGGCAAGCTGCCCAAAAAACGAATGCTTTTCAGCAAAACAATTCCATTTTAATTGATGACGGGGCTACCATAAATTCAAAACCGCAGTTGGAAATTTTTGCAGATGACGTAAAATGTTCACACGGCTGCACGATTGGCCAATTGGATGAAAGTGCCTTGTTTTATATGCAATCAAGAGGAATTCCCAAAAAAGAAGCCAAGGCTTTATTGCTTTATGCTTTTGCCAATGATGTGGTTGAAAAAATTAAAATTCCGCAGTTAAAATCGTTGATTTCTAAACTCATCGCCAAAAAATTAAACGTGCAATTGGGATTTGAACTTTAGCGTATGTTACAATATAAACTCTAAATATTAATTTGATCATCAAAATAATGGTGCAGCATGATTAAATCATCGAAAAATATATTGGTAACTTTTGTTGTCGTTATCGGCATGCTTTTAAGTTTCACTATTTATTATTCTGGTGTTGATATTTCTTTTAGTACCGAAATTACTGCTGAAAACAATAGTTCTTCAGAAAATTTAATTTCGACTGCTGATGCTTCTGCTGATGATCAGATTCATATCTGCTACGATATTCCAAATTTTGACAGCAATCTCATCGAAAGCAAGATTTTGAGTTCTTTCTTCGTATTATCCCAACCCAGTTTTTCTATTTGGCAACCGCCCAAAATTTCTTAATTTTTTTCTGATTCTTTTTGCAATGCAACGTGAATAAATCATCTTGTTGCAAAAATTCAACAGTGTAATGCACTTTGGAAAACTTGAAATAAATTAAACTTTAATAGAAAAACAGATGGATTTAGAAGATCTTTTTGCTAATAAAAATAAACAGCAAAAATACCAGTACAAGCGTGAATATGGTTATCAGAAACAGCCTCAATTTAATTGGTTAAGTATTTACGACAAAATTAAACAAAACCAAAAACTTAGAAATATCATCATCATTGGAATTGCAATAATTCTTATTATTGTCATCGGATTGATTGTTATTTTATTCCCTTTAATCGTTAAAATATTCAATTACATCGCTGAAAATGGCATTTCAGGGTTGATAGAAATGGGTATGGATATTTTAAATAAATTAACCGCTAGCATTAAATTATGATTGCAACTGTTTACGTTTGGATTGGCTTTATAGCCTTTGTATTGCTGATGTTGGCATTGGATTTAGGGATATTTCACCGAAAATCGCACGAAGTAAAAATTAAAGAAGCACTAATTTGGAGCGCTGTTTGGATATCAATGGCAATGGTATTTAATTATGGCATTTATGTGTATATGGGTGAAGTAAAAGCCATGGAATTCCTCACTGGATATGTCATTGAAAAATCTTTAAGTATTGATAATTTATTTGTCTTTATTATGATTTTCTCCTATTTCAATGTCGATAAAAAATACCAGCATAAGGTCCTGTTTTGGGGGATTTTGGGCGCCTTAATTATGCGTTCGATTTTCATTTTTGCCGGAGTGGCGCTAATCAACAAATTTCATTGGATTATCTATATTTTTGGTGCATTCTTAATCTTTACCGGCGTTAAAATGCTGTTTCAAAAAGATGAAAAAATGGATCCCAATAAAAATCCATTGGTAAGATTGTTCAAAAGATTTTATCCTGTAACCGACACGATGCACGGCGACCGGTTTTTTGTGAAAATTAATGCCAAAACGTTTGCAACGCCGTTATTTGTTGTGTTGTTGCTTGTTGAATTTACCGATTTAATTTTCGCGGTTGATTCAATCCCTGCGATTATGGCCATTACAAGTGATCCTTTTATTATTTTCACTTCCAATGTTTTCGCCATATTGGGATTAAGGGCTTTGTATTTTGCTTTGGCAGGAATTACGCAATATTTCCATTACATAAAATACGGACTTTCTGCCATCCTTGTTTTTGTAGGATTGAAAATGGTGATGGTCGATTTTTATAAAATACCTGTGATGATTTCTCTTTTTACAATTCTTGGCATTTTGGTTATTTCAGTTGTTGCTTCCTTAGTATTTCCAAAAAAAGAAGTTGCGTTGTCTAAATTATAAAATGCATATTGAACATAAAAAAAGCCGCAATCAGCGGCTTTTTTTTAAATGGTTTTTTATCTTTTATTTAATAGCGTCTATAACTTCGCTTAAAAAAATATTCACATCAAATTCAGGGTTTTCTGCCAAACCAAACCTCACAATTACCAAATCTTTGGAAGGAATGATAAATACGTGCTGGCCCTGATAACCATTGCAAGAAAACAAATCCTTTGTCACATTTGGATATTTTCCGCCTGCATTTAACCAAAAATGCGCACCATATTCGCCATTGGACCCGTTTGTGGGTGTTGCGGAATAGGTAACCCAAGATTCATTCAATAGTTGTTCGCCGTTCCAATTTCCTTTGTGCAAATACAGCAAACCAAATTTTGCCCAGTCCCGCGCCGTTGCCCAGCTATAAGAAGATCCTACATAATTTCCAACCAAATCGGTTTCAATCACCATAGAATTCATGCCAATTTTATCAATGAGTTCGGCATACCAAAAATCCAGATATTCCTGATGCGTCTTAAACTGATTTCGAATAAATCCCGACAGTAAATTTGTGGTTCCGGAAGAGTAATTCCAACTGTTGTTTGGTTGTCCAATTAAGGGTTTATAAAGTTGGGGTTTGGTCATATCAGGCTCCAAAAACAACATTTTTGTGACATCAGAAATGGTGTTATAATCTTCAACCCATTCCAAGCCGGAGTTCATTTGCAATAAATTGTTCAAGGTAATTTTTGAGCGATCGTCCTTTTCCCATTCTGGAAATAACGTGTTTTGGGTTAGCGAAATTTTTCCCTGTTTTTCAAGCACACCCAACACAGCGCTCGTAATACTTTTAGTCATAGACCAGCCCAGCAATTTGGTTTCGCTTGAAAATCCCGTCGCATATTTTTCTGCAATCGGCTGACCTTTAAACAACACAACAACGGCTCTTGTTTTATTTTTTGGCTCATAACCCTCACAATCAAAAGCATTTTCAACGGCCAATTCCAACATTTTATAATCCACATTGCTAAAAATAGTGTCCTTTTGAGGTAAGTTTCCATAAGGATAAGGCAACTCGCTTTGTGAAATTTTCCGGTTTGGCTTGAAGGCTATGGTCGCATTTTCACCTTCAGGAATCAACACGCAGCCGATACCTTCTTTATAAACTGCTTTTCTTTTTTTTAAGCCGAAAACTGTTGAGGTAACCGACTTTTCTTCGAAGTTAATTTTGTTTGTGGCATAATTAACCATATCGATATCGTTATCTCCTTCTTCAATGGATTTCAAGTCCCTGCCGGCTTCAAAAGTACAGGAACAAACGCTTTTTGCCGAAAATCCGGTAATAATATCCAGTCGTGGATAGTTGGTGTAAACAGCATAAACAATAGCTAAAATAACTATTAGCAGACTGTACTTCAATGTTTTTTTCATTATATTTTTGTTAAAATTTTCATAAAAGTACCACTTATTTTGTGAATTCAAAAATAAGTTATTAAGTTTGTCAACCATTTGGTTAAACTAAACGGTCAATATATGGAGACAAAAGAACAAGGCACCACGGAATCCACAATTTTAAATGCCGCAAAAGAAATATTTGAACGAAAAGGCATGGCGGCCGCAAGAATGCAAGAAATCGCTGATGAGGCCGGCATCAATAAATCGATGCTGCATTATTATTACAGGAGCAAACAATTGCTGTTTGAAGCTGTTTTTAAAAGTGCATTTTCCATGTTAGCGCCCCAATTAAATGAAATTATTAATGCCGATACTTCCATTTTTGAAAAAATTAGAAACTTTAGCAGTAATTATATATCCTTTGTGATTAAACATCCATATCTCCCAAATTTTATCATACAGGAATTGAACAGAAATCCGGACTTTGTAAAAAAATTAGTTGCAGAAAAAAATTTCCCAAACATTTCAAAATTTAAACAACAGGTGAATGAAAAAGTTTCAGAAGGGGTTATCAGACCTATAAAAGCGGAACAATTATTCATCAACATTGTGTCTTTAAACATATTCCCTTTTATTGGCTCTCAATTATTAAAAGGATTTGTAAATGTTAATGACGATACCTATAAAAAGTTAATGGAAGACAGAAAAACAGAAATAGCAGATTTTATTATCAACGCCATTAAAATATAAAAAAATGAAAAAAATTAGTGTAATTATGCTAATATTTATAGCACTAAACAGTTTTTCCCAAGAAAAACTAAGTTTGGGGCAGTGTTATGCACTGGCAGAAAAAAACTATCCATTGGCCAAACAAAATGATTTGTTGTTGAAGCAAAACGCAATAGATTTGGAGATCATTAACATAGAGAAATTGCCAAAACTGGACTTTTTGGCGCAGGCAAGTTATCAATCGGATGTAACGTCTTTGCCAATTTCAATTCCGGGAACAACCATAGAACCGCCAAACAAAGACCAGTATAAAGCCACCGTTTCCCTAAATCAGTTGATTTATGACGGAGGATTCATCAATGCTTTGTTGACAGAAAAATCGGCTTCCTTAAAAACACAGCAAAAGCAAGTTGAAGTAAATTTATACCGACTAAAAGAACAGGTCAATCAATTTTACTTTTCAATCCTGCTGTTACAGGAAAAAAGAGAATTGTTGAATGCTAAAAAAACACAACTGGAAACTACGTTGAAAGAGGTAAAATCAGGCATCAAGTTTGGGGTGTTACTGCCAAATTCGGACAGTGTTTTAGAAGCTGAATTGCTTAAAATCGACCAACAATTAATTGAAGTTGACTTAAATAAAACCAGTTTAACGGAAACACTTTCCATGCTCATCGGGATTCCGGTTTCGCCGAATATTATATTGGAAAATACAGAAATTACTGTCGATTTAAAAACAGAAATTGAAAGGCCTGAATTGGATTTGTTCCAGCTTCAAAAAGAAAAAGTTGACGCCTCGGAACAATTGATCGACAAAAAAAATTCACCAAAATTATCGGGTTTTGCCACAGGCGGTTATGGAAATCCGGGATTGAATATGCTGGACAATTCTTTTCAACCCTATTATATCGCCGGAATTAAACTGAACTGGAATGTCTTCGACTGGAATTCGACCAAAAAACAGCGCCAATCCTTACAAGTAAATAAAGAAATTATAGACAGCGAGCAAGAGGTTTTTGAGCTGAATACTGCGATGGAAATGACCCAACAGCAATCGGAAATAAACAAAATATCGGCTTTTATTTCTTCGGATGAAGAAATTATAGCTTTGAGAAAGAAAATTTTGGAAACTTCCAGTTCTCAGTTAAAAAATGGCGTAATCACTTCATCGGCTTATGTTAC
>JAVVEF010000084.1:0-3777 GCA_032251275.1 Lutibacter sp. | reverse complement strand
AAACCTGTTTGTCGCCTGCAAAAATAACGAAAAGGCCGACGGATACGGAAATTTTGAAGCTACAGAAATAACAGTATCAGCGGAAAATAACGGAAAATTGATGCAATTTAATGTTGAAGAAGGCCAGATCCTGAAAAAAGAAGATTACGTGGGCTACATAGACACCATTCAATTGAGCTTGAAAAAAGATCAGTTGTTAGCTCAAAAAACAATTATTCACTCAAAATCAAGCAGTGTGCTTTCACAGATAAATGTGCTGAACGCCCAATTAAAATCGGCAATCGTCAACAAAAACAGAATAGAAAATCTGATCAGGGAAAATGCCGGAACCCAAAAACAATTGGACGACATTAATGGAGAAATTAACGTGATCCAAAAACAAATTAAGAGCGTTGAAAGCCAGAATTCACCTGTAATAGATGAATTGGAAAGTATTGAGGTTCAGTTGAAACAAGTGGGAGATTTGCTTCAAAAAAGCAACATTATAAATCCCGTAAACGGCACGGTACTCACAAAATATGCAGAGGTAAATGAACTGACTTCTTTTGGACGGCCTTTATACAAAATAGCCGATTTAAGCATGATGGAATTGCGCGTTTACGTAAGTGAAAACCAACTTTCGAATATTAAAATCGGGCAAGAAGTTACAGTGAAAATTGATGCAGGCGATGCCATGAAAAACTTTAAGGGCATTATCACCTGGGTTTCATCCGAAGCTGAATTTACCCCGAAAATTATTCAAACCAAAGAAGAACGCATCAATTTGGTGTATGCGGTAAAAATCGACGTAAAAAATGACGGAAGTTTAAAAATTGGAATGCCTGCGGAAATGTTCCTATCCCCAGCCCTTTCCGAAGGAAAGGGAGATTAAGCCTAATTGTGTATGAATAACATAGATAATCATAAAAATAAAAAAAGTTTTTCCCTTTGGGAAGGATTTAGGATGGGAATTGCGGCCATACTCGCACTGCTCATCGGAATAATGTCTGTTGTTTCTGGATCGATGGTGCTTTTAAATTATAACATTCCCAGCTATAACGTATTAAATTGGCTGGTTGTTTATAACGTGATTTTAGGAGGAATCTCGCTAGTTGCGGCCATTTTAATATGGAAAAACAATAAATCTGCAAGAAAAATAACACTTGCCATTTTAATTTCACACTTGCTTGTGTTCTTGTATTTATATTTTATAAGTCGGGAAGTTGCCCTGGAAAGCATAAAAGCGATGGGTTTTAGGGTAAGTGTTTGGACGGTCGTTTTCTTGTTAACCTATAAAAAAATAAATAATTAACCAATAAATTAAACAAAATGAAAAAAGCAAATTTTTTAATCATTGCAATTTTGGCAACTATTTTAGTTGTTTCATGCAACAATGAAAAAACCAAAAAACAGGAAATCGCGGTTCCTGTTCAAACTGAAGAAGAAGCCCACGAAAGCGAAGGCGTATTAAAATTAAATAACGGGGATTTGTGGATGGCCAATGCCGAAACTACCGAGGGAATCGAAAAAATGACCCAGTTAATCGCCAATTTCACCGATAGGGAGAATATGGAAGCCTATGCTGAACTTAAAACAGCATTGGAAACAGAATTTGGAACCATCATCTCCAAATGCACTATGACCGGAGAATCTCACGACCAATTGCACAATTACCTTTTGCCGATGAAACCATTATTTAAAGATTTGGCAGCTGAAGATTTAGAAACTCGCAAAGCTGCTTTGGAAAAATTGACCAAACATTTGTCGGAATATTCAGTCTATTTCAAATAAAAGGCTAAGTGCTGCTGATAACATCATTTGCGTTAGGGATTACAGTGAAAATCCTTTTTTGAGGCTTTTTGCCGATAAAAAAGATTGCAACGAAAAGCCCGACCCTTGTGGTAACGCCCTCAAAAAAGGCAGGCAGGTCCAAAACAAGAATATATAAATTATTGTAATTGTAAGAATTAAACCAAATAAAACAAGATTCTAAAATGAGTATTTCCGTGCAACATATCAGCAAATCATTCAAAAATGTGACTGCTGTAAACGATGTTTCTTTTGAAGTAAAAGAAGGGGAATTGTTTGGATTGATTGGACCTGACGGCGCCGGAAAAACAACCATTTTCAGAATTTTGACCACCTTGCTTTTTGCTGATAAAGGCACAGCAACCGTTGCAGGCTTTGATGTTGTTGATGATTATAAAGAAATAAGAAATAATGTGGGTTATATGCCCGGAAAGTTTTCGTTGTACCAGGATTTAACGGTGGAAGAAAATCTGGATTTTTTCGCCACTATTTTTGGAACGACCATTGAAGAAAATTACGACTTGATCAAAGATATTTACGTTCAGATTGAACCCTTTAAAAAACGTCGGGCAGGAGCACTTTCGGGCGGAATGAAACAAAAATTAGCCTTGAGCTGCGCATTGATCCACAAACCAAAAGTGTTGTTTTTAGATGAGCCAACCACCGGCGTTGATCCGGTTTCGCGTAAAGAATTTTGGGAAATGCTGAAACGTCTGCAACAAAAAGGCATTACCATTTTGGTTTCAACGCCTTATATGGATGAAGCTGAATTGTGCGACAGAATTGCTTTAATTCAGCATGGAAAAATTTTACAAATTGATACGCCACAAGAAATCATCAAACATTATCCGAAAAAAATATACGATGTGCGTGCAGATAATATGTACCGACTTATTGAAAGTTTAAAAAGTTTTGAACACCATTACAGCGTGTATCCTTTTGGTGAATTTGTGCATTACACTGACAAACGAGATGATTTTAATCCGCAGGAATTGCAACAATATTTAGCCGCCAACGACCATCAAAACATCAAAATTGAAATCACAAAAACCACCATTGAAGACACTTTTATGGAATTGGCAAAATAGACAGCACAAATGAAAAACAACAATGTCATAGAAGTCGAAAACCTGACCAAAAAATTTGGCGATTTTACTGCGGTAAATTCCATCACTTTTGAAGTTAAAAAAGGGGAAATATTTGGATTTTTAGGCGCAAACGGCGCAGGAAAAACCACGGCAATGAAAATGCTGATCGGTATTTCAAAACCAACTTCCGGAAAAGCGCAAGTTGCAGGTTTTGATGTATTTACGCATCCTGAAGACATCAAAAAAAATATTGGCTATATGAGCCAAAAATTTGCCTTGTACGACGATTTAACGGTCAAAGAAAACATCACCTTTTTTGGCGGAATTTACGGATTGTCCAGCGCAAAAATTAAAGAAAAACGTTGCGAATTGGTTGAAGAATTGGGTTTGGAAGACATTGTGAATGAGTTGGTGGGTTCTTTGCCTTTGGGCTGGAAACAAAAAATTTCATTTTCAATAGCGTTGCTGCACAGTCCGACCATTGTTTTTTTGGATGAACCAACCGGAGGCGTTGATCCCATAACCCGACGCCAGTTTTGGGAAATGATTTATAAATCAGCCAACAGTGGCACTACCATTTTTGTGACCACGCATTATATGGATGAAGCTGAATATTGCGATCGGGTTTCCATTATGGTCGACGGAAAAATTGAAGCTTTGGATACGCCGAAAAAATTAAAGGAACATTATAAAGCTGATAATATGAATGAGGTATTTTTAAAATTAGCTAGAGGATGAAACGGTTTATTGGATTTATAAAAAAAGAATTTTACCATATTTTTAGGGACAAAAGGTCTCTGTTTATTCTGTTTGGGATGCCCATAGCTCAAATTTTGCTTTTTGGTTTTGCCATTACGAATGAAATTAACAATGTTGATATTGCTATTTTCGACAAATCAAA
>JAVVEF010000083.1:9032-12952 GCA_032251275.1 Lutibacter sp. | reverse complement strand
GTAGGTCCAGAAATTAAATGATAGGAAGAACCATACAATGCCGCTATTATTGGCGTAATCATCGCGGTATAAAAACCATAAATTGGCGGCAAACCGGCAATCATGGCAAAAGCGACGGCTTGTGGAATTACAATAATTGTTCCTGTAATTCCGGCAATTAAATCATCTTTCCAAGTCTTTTTTACTAAAGGAAGCCAAATTAAAAAAGGAAATATTTTTTTTAAACTCATCATGAAATAAGTTTCAGATTTTTACTATAACAAAAGTACACGGAACAATTTTTAGTTTTGTGATGCGTATCACAAATATTCTTAAAATAAACCTCCCTGAATATTTCCTTTTATTCGGCCTAAATGTTTGTATGCAAGTTCCGTTACTTCCCTGCCGCGAGGCGTACGCATAATAAAACCCTCCTGTATCAGAAATGGTTCATAAACTTCTTCAATGGTTTCCGTATTTTCACCAACTGCAGTTGCTATGGTACTAATGCCAACAGGACCGCCTTTAAACTTATCAATGATGGTTGTCAATATTTTGTTATCCATTTCATCCAATCCGTGCGCATCAACATTTAGCGCATTTAATGCATATTTGGCGATTTCAATACTTATTTTTCCATCGCCTTTAATTTGGGCGAAATCGCGGACGCGTCTCAACAATGCATTTGCAATTCGAGGCGTTCCCCTGCTTCTTCCTGCAATTTCAATCGCCGATTCCATAGAAATTGGCACTTTTAAAATTATTGCGCTTCGTTGCACAATGGTTGTCAATAATTCGGTATTGTAATATTGTAAACGGCTGCTGATTCCAAAACGAGCTCGCATCGGCGCTGTTAATAATCCGGAACGTGTGGTGGCGCCAATTAACGTGAAAGGTTCTAAATCTATTTGAACCGTTCGGGCGTTTGGCCCGGATTCAATCATAATATCAATCCGATAATCTTCCATGGCCGAATATAAATATTCTTCCACAATAGGGCTTAACCTATGAATTTCATCGATAAACAAAACATCGCGTTCACTTAAATTCGTCAGCAATCCTGCCAGATCCCCGGGTTTGTCCAATACCGGACCAGAAGTAATTTTAAGTCCGACATTTAATTCATTGGCCAATATATGCGCCAAGGTGGTTTTCCCCAGTCCTGGAGGACCGTGAAACAAAGTATGATCCAAAGCCTCATTTCTTAAATTCGCTGCTTTAACAAAAACTTTAAGATTGTCTATCACTTGTTCCTGTCCCGTAAAATCATCAAATGCTAAGGGGCGTAACTTTTTTTCTACATCCAAGTCTTCGGGTGAAGAATTATTTTTATCAGGATTCAAGTTTTCATTCATAAAAACAAAGATAACGAAGTAGGATAATTAATAATTAAAAATTAATCATTAATATTTGAAATCGCTCCGTTGTTTTATAAATATTTTGTGGAAAGGTATTAAAAAGAAGCTCAAATTTACATCGCAAATTTGAGCTTCTTTTTTGTGTAAACGTGTAATTGGTTAATCGTTTATTTTTTCCTCCTTCGGACTTCCGTATCCGGTCTTCAGAAACGGACAGGTCGCGACCTGTCCCTACTACATTTTCTTAACGTATTTCGTAATAATCACAATTTGAGTAGGACCAACTTTGCCTTCAATAAATTCAGCATTTTCGCGATCTAATGTAATTCTTCGCACAGCAGTTCCTTGTTTGGCAATCAAACTTGAGCCTCTTACTTTTAAATCTTTTATCAGCACCACAGAATCTCCGGCCTGTAAAATAACACCGTTCACATCTCTGTGTATAATTTCTGTTGTATTTTCTTCAATAACGCCCAATGCCTTCGCCCAAGCCAAAGTTTCTTCATCCAAATACAGCATATCCAGCAAATCTTGCGGCCAACCCTCTGCTTTTAATTGAGTCAACATTCTCCAAGCCATAACTTGTACTGCCGGCACTTCACTCCACATACTGTCGTTTAAACAACGCCAATGATTCGCGTCAACCGCATCCTCATTTTCAGTTTGATTGCTGCAAGTGGCACAAACCACCACGCTGTCACCCTCATTTCCATATTTTGCTGGTTGCACTTCGTAAGCGCTTAAATCCTCCGTTGAACCGCACAATTCACATTTAGAACCGCTGCGAGCGTCTAATTTTTTCGATATTCCCATAAGTGTTTTTAAAAGCGCAAAACTACGGTTAATAAACAGCAATCGCAACCTCTTCTATAATCAACGTTTTGGGCGTTCCCTTCGGTCGGGCAGTTCGTTGCAAGTCCTCGTCACGCCCAAAAGCGTGCCTGCGGGCTTTTCACTTCCGTCCCTAACGCAACTTGAATTACGATTTTTGATTTACGATTTTAGAATTTTAAAAAGCTGATAACTTTTTTGCTCTTTGCGGTTAAATGAAAATTTTGTTTGAATGGAATTTTTATAATTTTATTTGGTTTTTATCATAGAGTACACGAAAATCCTTAGCCCAACCTCCAGTACTAAAACGGGACTGGCTTTTCCGAAGGAAAGGGAGTTTGATTTAGTCATTAGAAAAGATATTTTTTAAAAACAACAATTCATTTTTTAACTTTAGAACTGACAATTTGCGAACTGTCTCTACTTTAATCATTTTCATTACAGCAAACACAATAAAAATCCAATTCTGTTGTTATTTTTATTTTACCGCAATTACAATTAAGAACTATTTTCTTCAAATAATGCGCTGTTTTTTTAACTTTAGGCACTTCAAACTTTAGACACTTTAGGCACTCATTAATTTTAATAATTCTTTAATAAAATATTTCAAAAACTTTTACGTTATTTGCATAACAAACTACTATGTTATGCTTAATCAATTCTTTTGGATGTGTTCCGGCGCAGATACCGATATCCTAAAAACTAGCTCCAAAGCCGAACAACTCAAATATGCAGGAATTGGCGGCACCGTATTTTTTACGGCTGTTATGGCGTTTGTTGCCTCAAGCTATGCGCTTTTTACCGTTTTCGACAATTATTACACAGCCATCTTTTTTGGATTTATTTGGGGATTGCTCATTTTTAATTTAGACCGATTTATTGTTTCCACCATCAAAAAAAGCGATTCAAAATGGAAAAAAATTTGGCAAGCCACTCCTCGAATTATATTGGCCATCATTATTGCAGTTGTTATTTCAAAACCCTTGGAAATAAAGATTTTTGAAAAAGAAATCAATCAGGTTTTGTTATCGCAAAAAAACGACTTAACGCTGGCAAACAAAGCGCAAATTGCCAACCAGTTTACACCTGAAATTACAGCCATTCAAAATGAAATAAAAGGCTTAAAACAAGAAATTGACAACAAAGAAGCTGAAACCAATGCCTTATATGAAACTTATATTGCGGAAGCCGAAGGAAGAAAAGGAACCAAACTAATCGGTAAAGGTCCGGTTTATGAAGAAAAACGTGAAAAACACGATACAGCCTTGGCCGAACTGCAACAAATAAAAACAGAAAATAAAGCAAAAATTGCTGAAAACGAAACGCAAACAGCCACTTTAACCAAACAGCAAATCACTCAAATCAACGAAACACAACCCATTATTGATGGTTTCGACGGATTGATGGCGCGAATAAACGCATTGGAATCATTGCCTTGGATGCCTTCTTTTTTTATTTTCCTGCTGTTTTTAGCCATCGAAACTTCACCTATTCTGGCAAAATTAATCGCCCCAAAAGGCGAATACGATTTCAAAACGCAGGATGTTGAAAATTCTGTAAAGGATTGGGTGCAACAAAAACAAAATCAGCGTAAAAAACTCTTAAATACGGATGCTGCGCTCAACGAAGCCATATACAACGATTTGGCCGACGAAAAGGAACTTTACAATTACAAAAAACAAAAAGCACTTGAAATTTTACAGCTTCAGGCAGATGCTTTTCATAGTGCCCAAAAGAAAGTGGTTGGTTAAT
>JAVVEF010000083.1:0-8932 GCA_032251275.1 Lutibacter sp. | reverse complement strand
AAATAGTGACGCTGTATCCCAGCCAGTTTTGCAATTTATCGTAAATTAGTTTTTGGTCTTCCGCAGAAAAATCCTTAATTCTAGTTTTATGCGAACCTTTTTTTAATACCATTTTTAAAACATTCACGTGAGGTTTCGGATTTGGCGCACACGCACCCCAAGTATCATATTCCCCATAAATATAGAGGATTTTGTTTCCTTTATTCTCTACAAAATCGCGTACTTCATTTATATAATTGGGATTGTAGGTTAAATCCACATTTTTAGGCGCAAAACGCTTGTTTGATGGATTGTGGACCACTTTCAGCAAATCCTTCACCGGCGTTGTGTCAAATCCATAATAGCCCAGCTCAGTCAAATGTTGGTAGTAAGAAGGCAACAATTCCACATAAGTTTGATCATTATAAAAAGAAATGCCAACAATATCATTGACATAATTAAACATCGCTGCGGCAGTTGCATTTTCGGGTGGAATCTCATTGCAATTCCCGCCCCATTGCCAAAAAGAAAAAGGAAATTCCAATACCGCATATTCCAAAGCTTCATCCATAGAAAGTTCCGTAAAACGCATGTTTTTTGTTGCTGCATAATTTGTTATTTCATCTAAGATTGAATTTCGGTTTTTAAGTACATTTCTTTGAAATTCAGAAATTTTCGTTCTGCAGGCATCGCTTCCAACGGTATTTATATGGTTTTCTGTTCTTTTGTCTTCCTGTCCATTAATAAGCGGCGCCACATAAGGAACGGCAACAACAACATCCCAAGGATATTTAGATTTATAAATTAACACGGTTTCGCCGCCTTTACTGATTCCTGTTGAAATCCATTTTCCGGTGTACAATCTTTTCAATTTGGTCACCAATTTATGATAATCTTCAATGGCCTGGTCATTTGTTAAATATTGCCAGGGAATGATATCGGGTCTCGATTTACCGTAAAACCGGTATTCAACCTGTACCTGATTTCCTTTGAATATTTTGCTTAATTCATAAGTGCTCGGATTCGCATTATAACCTTCGGCAACTAAAACGGTCGGCATTTTTGTGTTGGTATGCGATAAATAAACATAATGCTTAAATGTTCCCGCAGCGGGATTTTTGTGGTCTAAAGGTTGTTCCAATACAATCTGAAATGCTTTTGTAAAATGGTCTATGGCTTCCATTTCGGTAATTTCGGCCGTTGGAAAAAGGTTTGTTAATTTTTGCTCAAAAGTTAAAATTTCAACGGAATCTAATACAACAACTTTGCAGGAGCCCAATGAAAAACTTAACGCGATAAATAATACAATCAATTTATATAATTTCATTTTGATGGATTGATATTGCTGGATAAATCTTGATTAATGTAGTTTTTGCGTTAAGGATTGAAGTGAAAATCCTTTTTTTGGGTTTTTCCCCAAAAAAAGATTGGAACTGAAAGCCTGACCCAAAGGGGAACGCTAAAATAGAGATTATTTTAATTTTGCTATTCAAATTAGCTTTTAGCCTTTTTTTGAATTAATGTTTTTGCCTATTTCTTAAAATGCTTGTCAATCAGCCCTGTCAATTCACTTTGACTGTAAGGTTTTGAGATATAATCATTGCAACCGGCCGCAATTGATTTTTCCCTGTCGCCAGGAAGCGCATAGGCGGTTTGCGCGAAAATAAGAAGGTCTTTATTAAATTCCCTGATTTGTTTTGTGGCTTCATAGCCATTTAATTCCGGCAGTTTAATATCCATTAAAACAAAATCAATATCGGGATGGTCTTTACATAGTTGAACCGCATCCAATCCGTTTGTGGCGATTAAAGGATTTTTACAATAATCTTCAATCATTAATTCGAGCATCTTTTCTGAAGTATCATCGTCTTCAACGATTAATATTTTCAGGTCTTTGTCCTGAAACTTTTTTTCTGTATTTGAAGGTTCATCAAGCATATTTTTATCATATTAATTTTTTAATCCAACGGGAATCGTAAAATAAAAAGTGGTAATTCCGTTTATTCCTTGCTTATTGTCAGCTGAACCGGGGAAAAGGTTTTCAGCATTACTTTCAACCCAAATTTTACCGCCCAACATTTCAACAAAAGCTTTAGAAATAGGCAGCCCCAAACCGGCGCCTTCATAATTTCTTGTTAGCGAATCACTTCCCTGCCTAAATCTTTCAAAAATTAGTTCCTTTTGTTCAAAAAGGACACCTTCTCCTGTATCCTTTACAAAAAACTCCAGTTCGGCAGGCATGCTGTCATTTTTTAATTGATAGCCAAATTGTATGGCGCCGCTATTTGTGAATTTTATGGCATTTTTAACCAAATTTATTAAAACGGCATAAATTTTTTCGCCGTCCGATTTTATGAATGCTTCATTATCCGGCAAGGCGTTTATATAGCTGAAATCAATTCCTTTTTGTGCAATTTCTTCTTTAAACAAAGCATAAGTACTTTCTATTAACTCATTGATGTTCAATTTGGAATTATGAATATCAACAACTTTCGATTCAATTTTTGAGATCATGAGAATATCGTTTATGATATTAAGCATTCGCTTTCCGCTATGCTCAATCACCACAATATATTGTTGTTGCTTTTCAGTTGTAAGTTTTGATTCTTTCAACAGATCCGAAAAACCAAGAATACTGTTCATTGGCGTACGAATTTCGTGGCTCATATTGGCCAAAAAAGCGGATTTTAGAAGATCACTCTCTTCAGCACGCTCTTTAGCGAGCATCAATTCCTGATTTATTTTTTTTAGTGCTTCATTTTGGGCTTCAATTTTGGCATTTTTTTCTACAAGCATTTTTTCGTGCTTTTTGCTGTCTGTAATATTTACACCAATGCTTGCGACACCCAATATTTCACTTTCACCCGACTTCAAAACAATATTATGCCATAAAATAAATATTTCTTTCCCAGACTTTGTTAGTATTGAATTTTCATGATTTTTCGAAAATTCCTTAAATTGCATTCCCTTAAAAAATAGCGCCTTTAAGCCTTCTCTTGAAGAACTTTGAATAAATAAATCAAACCAGTTTTTTCCCAATAAATCCTCTCTTTCATATCCGGTAATTCTCAATAAATAATCATTGCAAAAATTAATGCTTCCGTCGTTATTCAACATAAGAGACACAATATTTCCGCTTTCCAATATTTGGGTAAATCTGCGCTCATATTCCACCAGCTGTAATTGCGCCAATTCATTTTGCCAGTTATTATATTGTCTTACCATTAAAATACCCAAAAGCATGGTTACGGGAGCATATAGAATAATTAAAGGAATTGCAATTGTTTTAAGGGTTGGCAATATTTTATCAGCAGGAAGGAAAAAGACGCAAGCCAACATGACAATGTGTACAACCAAACCCAATGCCAGCAATTCAACACGATAATTATTGGATTTCCAATTTGGCCTAAATTTTCGCCATAACAAGCCTATTGTTCCCGAGAAAAGAATGACTGCCAAGCCCATCAATAAACCATCTCCACCAATATAAAATCGACCCAATGCAGTTACGAGCATGGCAATTACGGTAGGAATTATACCTAAAAATAACCCTGAAACAGCAAGTAACACAGAACGCATATCGAATGAAATTCCGGGAACCATCATCCATGGCGTAAACATCAAAATAATGCCTATTCCACCTATAATTAAGCCTGCTAAAATTTTTGCTGAAGTGCTTTTTACATCCTTGTCTCTAATCCAAATATTTTGATACAACAATGAAAAAGCAAGTAATATAGCTGAGTTTTGTAATAATCCTATAAGAATAGACTCCTTCATTAGTTGTTTTTTTCCTTTAAATATTCAATTAATAGGGTTGTTTAATCCCTTTTCGGTTCACAATAATACTATATGAGACCCTAATTGCTTTTTCCTATACGGTAAAAAGTATGTGAATTATTTTACTCAAATACCTTAAAAAATGCTATAAATATAAGTTTAGATTGTTAAATTATTTTTTTATTCTAAAACTTTTGTTGCTATTTTTATACAAAAAACAACCAATTACATAATAATGTGTAACTTATAAAAGGCCTGAGACTAAAATTTTCTATTCGTCACTAAATTAAACTTTTTTGGGATAAAAACAGAAAAGGGAAACAATTTATTTTATATAACTAAGAACTATTGCCTTATATTGCCTTTGATTATTTAAAGTTTCATCAGTGCTTCAATTTCATCGACTTCTATAGGCATTTCCGTGGTTAAATTAATATTTCCTTTCACGGTGATTAAATAATCATTTTCCAATCGACAGCCAATGCCTTCTTCGGCAATATAAATTCCGGGTTCACAGGTCAACACCATTCCCGCTTCAAATGGTCGGGTGTATAAGCCAACATCGTGCACGTCTAAACCAATAAAATGGGCTGTTCCGTGCATAAAGTATTTTTTGTATAAAGGATTTTCAGGATCCTGGTTTTTAACTTTTTCGGCATCCAGAACGCCCAAATTAATCAGTTGTAGCTCAACCAAACTTGCCATTTGTTTTTCATATTCGGCAGAAACCACCCCAGGTTTTAACAATTTTGACCCTTCTTTTAAACAATGCAACACTGCATTGTAAACTTCTTTCTGTCTTTTTGAGAATTTCCCGTTTACCGGAAAGCAACGCGTAGTATCTGAATTATAATTTGCATAACACACACCAAAATCCATCAAAACCATCTCGCCGTCTTTACAAATGGAATCATTTGTGTTGTAATGCAATGCGCAAGCGTTTTCTCCGGAAGCCACTATGGGCATAAATGCGTGGCGTTTTCCGCCATTTCTTATTAATTCATAGGTCAGTTCCGCTTCCAATTCGTATTCCATCATGCCCGGTTTTACAGCTTTTAAAACCCTTTTAAAACCTCCAATACTGATATTGGCTGCTTGTTGCATCAAGGCAATTTCTTCTTCCCATTTAATTTGGCGGAGTTCTCGGGTAATTTTTGCGGCTCGCCGGTAATTATGCAAGGGATATTTTTCTTTGCATTTGGCAATCATCCGGTCTTGTTGCGTCAACATTTCGGCAGTTAATGTTTTTTTATGTTCATTGTGGCCCAAATAAAAAGTGTCCGCTTCAAACGCCATATATTGCAATGTCAGGTCAAAATCCTGCAGCCATTTTACATTTTTTACTCCTGAAACTTCAAAAGCCTTTTCTTTCGTTAACTTGTCGCCTTCCCATATTTTAATGAGATCACTGGTTTCTTTCACAAATAAAATTTCCCTGTTTGCAGGCAACGTGGCATCTGGATACAACAATAAAATAGATTCTTCCTGATCAACGCCGCTTAAATAAAATAAGTCGTTGTTCTGGGAAAATCCCATTTCATCATCGGCATTGTTGGGCATTACATCATTTGATGTTAAAATAGCAATGGAATTAGGTTCCATTTTGGCCGTAAAATTTTCTCTGTTTTTTATAAATAATGAGGAAGGAATTTGCGCGTATCTCATGCTGTTTAATTTAGTTACATTCTCTATTGAAAAAGTCTAAATTTAAGGAAGATTTTCCTCTTTGAAATAAATTTTGAAGAAAATTTAACGGCGTTAAAAGCAAATCGGACCAATCTGGAAAGGAGGCAATACATTAAACCAGTTTCTTTTCGATATATTCGGAGTTCATAATACGCAACGCACCCATATATTTCATTTTAAACCTCACCAAATCACCAACTTTATATTTTTTATTGGTTTTGCTTAAGTCCACCACCAACATATCGGAGCTTGCGCCAATAAAAGAAATGTTTTCATCAATAGGCATAATAAATTCGGTTTTGGAAATATCCAAAAGTCCAATGTCTAAAATTCCCCTGCTATGGTTTTTTCCATAATCATCAGGATCAATTTCCAAGGCTTCCCCCGATGGATTTTCTTCTAAATAACCATAAGGAACAATGGGTTTTTCTGTTATTTCAATGATTTCAGCATAAAGTAAAAAAACATCATCCTTCATTTTTGGAATTGTTTTATTGGTAAATAAATCCACACCAAAAAACAGGGTTTCCCCAATTCTAAAATGATTTATGCCCTTTGGAATTTGCTTTTTCAATAGAAGCGGAATCATCACGGAAGATCCTCCCGACACATAATCTATTTTCTTGCCGAACTTTGCTTCAATCAACTGTTCGTACAAACTCAATTGAATCAGTTTGTCTTTGCTGGGCATCACGCCACTTAAACAATTGAGATTTGCGCCAATACCCGCCACCTGAATATTGGGCAATTCAAATATTTTTTTGTAAAATTCCATTAAATGCTCGCCCATAATGCCTTCACGCAAGTCACCCAATTCAATCATAATGATAATTCGGTGGATTTTTTCTTGTTTAACGGCTTCTACGGATAACCATTTCATGGTCGTTAATTCCGTATTAAAACTAACATCGGCATATTTTACCACATTGGCAATGCTTCTCTTTGCCGGCGGTTTTATGTAAATTGTTTCTTTGTTGGGATTTATGGCTTTAATTTTTTTCAGATTGGTCAATCGAGCGTCACAAACCTGTTCATCGCCTAAGGACAATACAAACTCCAAAAAGGTTCTGTTTCCGCAAAGCATCTTCAAAACCGGCGCCCATTCTTTATGATGACTTTCGAATAAAGTCTGCAAAAATGAATAATTATGCGCTAAAGATTTCTTATTGAGCGTTATATATGCCATATTGTTATTTTTTAATTGATAAATAAACAATTAAAGATAGTGAAATCCCAATTAATATCGGATCAAATCCATAAGGAATACTTATTTCGAGAAATGTTAAGAGTAATGTTGAAAATCCTCCAACAACCATAGCGTATAATGCAGCCACAGGTTTTCGCTTTTTTGACATCAATATTCCCAATACGGGAATCAGGAGTCCGGACACCATAAATGAATAGGACAGCAACATTAAATCCAGCACGCTTTGCATAGAAGTGGCGATAATTATTGCAGCGCCACCAACAAAAAAAGTAATAATCTGGGAGATTCTGATGGTTCTTTTGTTAAGTTCTTTGAGCCCTAATATGTCTGTCACAAAATTACCTGATGCCGCCAGTAAACAACTGTCGGCCGTTGACATAATTGCGGAAAAATAAGCTGATAACATCAATCCCACAAGGCCTATGGGCAATACATGTTTTAAAAGTAACGGCATTCCCATCTCCGGATCCATCCCCAATTCACTTTCAAATCCGTCGGAAATAAAAACACCTTTCGCGGCTGCAACCCTTGCAAATAATCCAAGAATTACCCCCATAAATGCCATAATCGGATATTCAAAAAGGCCGGCTATAAACCAGGCTTTTTTTGCTGTTTTTTCATTTTTACAGGCATAAATTCTTTGGTAAAGTGTCATTCCCACAAACCAAATTGGAACAATAATCACAAACCAATTCACCAACTGAACCCAGGACACGTTTTGCAATGAAAAATATTCCTTTGGAAGCGTCTCAACAATGGCTTCATAGCCGCCCAAATAATTGTATGCAATGGGAATCCCTATAAATATCAACCCGAACATTAAAACCAGCCACTGAAAAGTATCGGTATAAATTACGGCTTTCATTCCGCCAAAAGCGGTATAAACAAGCGCCACACCTCCCATAATCAGCAACGCTTCATTTAATTCGAGTGAAGGGAATGTGCCAACAGCCAGCTTTGCGCCGGCAAGAAATTGTGATGATGTAAAGCCGAGGTAGCCAATAAAAGAAATAATTCCGGCAACCATAGCAACGGTGGTTCCGTAACTGTGTTTTAAAAACTCGGGAAATGTTAAAAAACCATGTAAATTACCAAGCTTAACAACTTTAGGAATCAAAAAAACAGCGCTTAACCAAGCACCAATAAGTCCGGTAAACAGCATCCAGGAACCGGATATTCCCATTACAAAACCAAGTCCGCCCAACCCAATTGAAAATCCGCCACCCACATCAGTAGCAACAACAGACAAGCCAACGTGCAAACTGCTCATTTCGCCTCCGCCGACGTAGTAGTCTTTAACAGTTTTGTTTTTATTGAAAAAGTAAAATCCAATTCCCAATACGGAAATCATATAAACAGCAAAAACAACAATGTCTAAAATAGCCATATTGTTTCGTGTTATTTTTTAAGTCGCATTTCTAAGTATTTGTTCTCGAAGCCTAATTTTTCGTATAAAAATTTGGCAGGATTGTTTGGCTCAACGTGCAGGGCAATATCACCATCGGCCAATTCAATGGCTTTATTCATCAGTTTTTTGCCAATTCCTTTACCTCGGACATTTTCATGAACCGCAATATAAACTAAGATGTTTTCAGGAATATAACCCGCCATACCTGTTCTATTTACAATTGTTGCGCCCATAATTTCTTCATTTTCGAGCAGCATCAAAACAAATCCGCCAAGTCCTTCATTAGAGTCCCTGACAGCAAAATCGAAACATTTGGCAATGTCTTCTTTTTTATCGCCATATTCTTGCAAATGATGAAATAAAAACGAAATAACTTCCTCCTTATCCGCTACAGAAGGTTCTGTGATTTTGTTGTAAATTTTAAAAGTTTCCATACCTATTGATCTTCTTGATTCCTCAAATTCTGTACGTAAATTGCTTTTCCTTTTTGCTTTCTGTTTTTAACCGATTTTTTGATAAACTGTTTTTGGTCTCTTAAATTATTTATCAGTTTTGTTCTTCGTGTTTTTTGTTTGTATCTCTTAAGCGCTCTGTCAATGTTTTCGCCTTCCTTTACCTGTATAATGAGCATAGTTCTTGTTTTATTTTAATGGTTATAATGCAAAAATACGAATTAGTTTCTATAGAAACTATTTAAATAGCATTATAATAATTCAAAAACAATGAAGAAATAGGCCATAAACCTCATTTTTTAACGCTTATTTTGAAAAATAATACACAATATCTATATTTTCTACGGATACTATTTAAAGGTTTAGGTTCTACCATTATTTGTGTGGATAAAGGTCAAGACCTCCATGAAAAAAGAGTAT
>JAVVEF010000082.1:0-13365 GCA_032251275.1 Lutibacter sp. | reverse complement strand
AGACATACAATATGCTGCTTAATAAATTTTCGTTATATTGCCGTCAGGTTAATAATGCCTACTTTATGAAAATCTACGTTATTGCATTGGTTTATTCATTAAATTTGAGCGTAAAGGAATGTTTTTGTGAAAAGATTGATATGGTATTCAATGCTTCAAACCAAGAATAACATTAGAACTGAATACTTTTTTAGAATATTATGGATAGCCACAAGGACAAAACCAAAGAGGAGCTTATTATTAAATTAAATGAATTACAGCAAGAGTTAAGCTTCCTTAAATTATGCAACAAAGATGATATTCACAATAAGAAGTTTTTGGAAAGTGAGGAAAACTATCATTATTTATTTGACAACAATCCGCAACCAATGTGGATTTATGATATTGAGTCGCTGAGGTTTCTTGAAATAAACAATGCGGCAATCCATCATTATGGCTATTCAAGAGAAGGATTTCTTGGGATGACCATAAAGGATATTCGTCCAAAAGAAGATCTTGAAGCCCTTCAAAAAGATATTGAACTCACACAAAAACCCTACAATTTAGCAGGTGAATGGCGACATCTAAAAAAGAATGGTGAAATCATTTTTGTTGAAATTATTTCTCATTCCATAACAATCAATAATCGCAAAGCCAGACACGTGATGGTAATCGACATCACCGAACGTAAAAAGGCAGATGAAAAATTAAAAGAAAGCGAATACCGATTTAGAAAATTATACGAAGACGGTGCAATTGGCATGGTGATGGTTGGTAAAGATTTCAAGTTCAGAATGGCAAACCGAACTTTCTGCCAAATGGTCGGATATAAAGAAGAAGAACTTCAACAACTTACTATTGTCGATATTACACATCCGGATGATATGGCTAAGGATATTCCTAATGTTAAAAAATTGATTGCTGGTGAAATTGATGTTTACAGAACAGAGAAAAGGTTTTTAAATAAGGATGGTCAAACATACTGGGCACAACTTACCGTCTCACCAATTTATGATTCGAATGGTCAGTTTCTCTATAATCTCGGAATAATTTTTAATATCACCGACCGAAAAAAAGCGGAAGAAATATTGAAAGAAAATCACGCCCTAATTAAATTAGCAGGTGAAAAAGCAAAATTAGGCGGATGGAACGTGAATATTGGTGAAAACCGGGTATACTGGTCTGATGAAGTGGCGGCAATACATGAAAGGCCCTTGGGATATTCACCAAAGGTAGAAGAAGGGATTAATTTTTATGCCCCAGAATGGCGTGGTAAAATAAAAAAGGTTTTCACAAATTGTGTTCGCAATGGAATTTCCTTTGATGAAGAAATGCAGATAATTACTGCAAGCGGAAAAAGGGTTTGGGTTAATTCAATTGGAGAAGCGGTAAGGGATGATAAAGGAAAAATTGTAAAAGTCCAAGGAGCATTTCAGGACATCACAGAACGAAAACGTGAGGAAGAATCGCTGCGTGAGAGCGAAGAGAATTTATCCATTACGCTTAATTCCATTGGCGATGGCGTAATAGCTACCGATTTAAAAGGATTGGTGGTTAAAATGAATCCTATTGCCGAAAAATTATGTGGTTGGTCTTTGATTGATGCTGCAGGAAAGCCATTAACCGAGGTCTTCAACATTGTAAATGCCGATACCAGAGAAACAGTGGTCAATCCTGTCAAAAAAGTATTGGAAAACGGCGAAATCGTAGGTCTGGCAAACCACACGGTTTTAATTTCTAAAAATGGAACAGAATATCAGATTTCTGACAGCGCAGCGCCAATTAAAAACAAAGAGGGAAAGATTAGCGGCGTAGTGTTGGTTTTTTCCGATGTAACAGAAAAGTATCTTACTGCCCAATCATTGATAGAAAATGAAGAACGCTTAAACTTGTTTTTTAATCAATCTTTAACAGCTTTCTTTTTTATGAATTTTGATGAACCTGTTGCTTGGAACGAATCGGCTGATAAGGAAAAAAACCTTGATGATGTTTTCGGCCGTCTTCGGGTCACCAAAGCTAATCAGGCGATGTTGGATCAATATATGGCGACAGAGGATGAATTGATAAACCGCACGTTTAATGATTTTTTTGCCCATGATTTAAAACAGGGACGCAGGGTTTTAAGAGAGCTATTTGATAAGGGAAGTTTACATATTGATACATCCGAACTCCGCTTCGATGGCACGCAAATGTGGGTAGAAGGGGATTATATTTGCCTATATGATTCAAAAGGCAGCATAAAAGGACTTTTTGGAACGCAACATGACATCACGAATCGTAAAAACGTACTTAAAGAACTCCAGCTTAGCAAAATGGAGTTGGAAGCGTATTTTGAGGATGATATTTCAGCCGACTATGTCTTGACTGTTGACGGGTATGTTTTAAGTTGTAACAATACCTTTCTGAAATTATTTGGTTTGGCAAAAAAACCGCATCCGGGCGTACTTAATATCATTGACTTTTATAAAAACCCGGAAAAAAGAAAGAAATTAGTGGACAGGCTACTTAAAGAACGGAAAATTGAAAATTATGAAGTAGATTTTATTAATTATAATGGTCAGGAAATAAACGCCATTTTAAATGCCATTGGTATTTTTGATGAAAATGATACACTGATAAAAATTAGGGGCTATATAGTTGATATTACCAAACAAATAAAAGCAGAAGCAGCAACGCGATTAAATGATAAAGCGCTAAAGGTCATTTCACAGGGAGTGGTCATAACCGACGAAAATCGACGCGTCATCTCCACAAATGCTTCTTTTACCGCCATCACAGGGTACAATGAATCAGAAATTATTGGGCGTACTTGCAAATTTCTGCAAGGCCCCCTTAGCAATCCGCTTACAGTAAAATCAATCGATGAAGCAATCAATCATCATTCGGAATTTGAGGGTGACATACTCAACTACCGTAAAGATGGAACACCGTTTTGGAATGAACTGTCCATTACACCTATTTTCTCCGGCGACGGTTTGTTGACCCACTTTATCGGTGTCACACGTGATATCACCGAACGAAAAAATGATGAGGAACAATTACGCAAACTGTCTCGCGCGGTTGAACAGAGTCCTACTTCTATTATTTTAACGGATACCCAAGGAAATATTGAATATGCGAACCCTAAAACACTGAAAGTTACTGGTTATGAATTAGCAGAATTAATAGGTAAGAATCCCAACATATTTAGTGCTGGAGAAAAACCAAAAGAAGAATACAAAGTTTTATGGCAAAAAATAACCTCAGGTAACGAATGGCAAGGAGAATTTCATAATAAAAAGAAAAATGGAGAACTTTATTGGGAACATGCTTCAATCTCTCCTATCCTGAATAAAGATGGGGAAATTACTCATTATCTAGCCGTTAAGGAAGATATCACAGAAAGAAAGCAAATACTGGAAGACCTGATTATTGCCAAAGAACAAGCAGAGCAAAGCAATAAATTAAAATCGGCCTTTCTGGCAAATGTGTCCCATGAAATCAGAACCCCAATGAATGGTATTTTGGGCTTCACCGAATTATTGAAAGAACCCAACATTTCCTACGAAAAACTGCAAAAATTTATCAACGTCATTCAAAAAAGTGGTACCCGATTGCTCAATATTATTGACGATATTGTAGATATTTCAAAAATTGAAGCCGGGTTGATGAAAACCGACATTAAAACATCCAACATAAAAGAGCAAATTGAATTTATCCATACTTTTTTCAAACCAGAAGCTGAAAAAAAAGGACTTCAGTTGCTTGTTAATAATTCGTCCCTAGAAGAGGATTTAATGATAGAAACAGATCCAGAAAAAGTCTATGCCATTTTCACCAATCTCATCAAAAATGCCCTAAAATTCACAAACGAAGGCTTGATTGTTTTTGGTTATGAAAGAAAAGGAAACTATCTGGAGTTTTATGTGAAAGATACGGGTATTGGGATTCCAAAGGACAAGCACGAAGCCATATTTGAACGTTTTATACAAGCAGATATCTCTGATAAAATGGCGCTACAAGGAGCTGGATTGGGTTTGTCCATTACCAAAGCATACGTCGAATTGCTGGGAGGTAAAATTTGGGTAGAAAGCGAAGTTGAAAATTTAGCCATTGGCAAACCGGGAGGCACTACCATTTATTTCACCATTCCATTCAATAAGGGTACAATAATAGATACAAATATCCATAATGATATGTTATCCGGCAAAACTGGCAAGCAGTCAGAAAACCTGAAAATATTAATTGCCGAGGATGATGAAGCTTCGGCTATATACCTGTCTATTTTGGTCGAAGAATATAGCTCAGAAATATTAATGGCAAAAAATGGTCTGGAAGCTGTTGAAATTTATAAAAACAATCCCGATATAGATTTAATTTTAATGGATATGCAAATGCCCTATTTAAATGGATATGAAGCGACAGGTCAAATTCGCCAATTAAACAAAAATGTGGTAATTATAGCGCAGACGGCTTTTGCGCTTTCTTATGATAGACAAAAGGTAATTGACGCCGGATGCAATGATTATATTTCAAAACCAATTTCAATGAACGAATTAACGGAATTAATTAAAATGTATTTCAACTAAGAGGTAAAGTAAAATAACACAAAGTCATAACCTCACTCAAAACACAATTTTTGGCCTGTAACGATTGCTCAAATCATTTGAGAAAAAAGAGCACAAATAACAGTTTTAGACCGGATCCAAAAAAGAACAATCTTTTCATTCCGGAAATTGCGCCATTTCCTTCAGCAGCAAATCAGGAGTGAGATTTTCTGTCAGTTCAGCAAGTTTCAGTTCCTCTTTAAAAATTAAAATATCATATTTATGATATTCTTGCTTTTCTTTATTGGCTTCTTTGGCCTTGTGCAAACCAAACAGCACACCTTCCAAATGAACAATATTCATCAACCTTTGAAATTGCATGGTAGACAAGTTCAACCTGCCCTGCTCTTTGGTCATCAATCCAAAATATTTCGTGTATTTCATCCTGTAAAATTAGGAAATTACACCATTGATGATTGCTTAGGGTTTTAGCAAAATGCCATTTCTGACAAAAAAAATAATCCAATATTTATGCTATTGAAAAAATAATTGCCCAAATCAACTGCAGTATCCCGTTTCACACCAAACGAAAACAATCCTAAAACCAAATAATTATAAAAAAACACCCCTTAAATCCATAAGAAATAAGGGGTGCTTTAACTGAATTAACAGGTTATAATTGATACTTCAACAAATTAGCAACAACTTCATAATATTCTTTTTCAATTTCCAGATTGGAGTTGAAAGTAGTGTTATAATAGTTCATTTCCACAAAATATTCCAATACCGAAATTTGCCCTGCTGCCAGTGCTTTGTCTAACAGTTTAATTGGTTCAACCGAAAAGTTTATTTTTTCGTAGTCTCCCAATATGCTTTTCAAACTTTCATAGCGGCCATAAAGCTGTTTTATTTCATAATAATATTCGTTGCTATGGTTAGTCAATGCAGCTTCAGCAGTTATCATTTTCGCTTTTTCAAGTTTCACCCTGTTTTTACTTTCCCATAAAGGCAATGAAATTCCGGTGTGAAAACCGTTATAGGTTTGCCCCAAAATACCCTGATAATGATACCCAATTTCCATTTTAGGCAAGGCCAATGCTTTGCTGACTTCAATTTGTTTTTTGGCAATAACCTTATCCTGTTCTAACGTTTTTCTGATGTAATCTTGCGCTTCAATTTCTTTTTCCAAAGTTTCAAAATCAGCGATCACTGGTACATCAAAATAAGCTTCATCCTTAAAAGTGATGGTTGTTCCTCCGTTTAAACTGGTTAGCTGTTCATTGAGTTTCGCAATAAAAGAAGCATTTTCCAGAAACTGTTTCTTGATTTCCAACAATTGTATTTCGGCTTTGTTGACATCCAAAAGGGTTCCGTCACCGGTTTCCAATTTCGTATTAAATTGACCCAGCCATTTTTCAGTGGCTTCTTTTCTTTTCGCCAACGGAATTTGTAATTTGTTTCTGTAAACCAATTCGATGCAAATCATTTTAGCTTCCAACAGCAACGCCTGATTGGCAGCTTGAAGGTATAAATCGGCTTGCAAAATTTGCTGGTCGGTCAATTGGTTTTTCTTTCCGTAAACAGTGGGGAAATCAAATGATTGGGTCACAACAATATCCGTTTGGTTTCCGGCATCGGCAGGGCTTCCTTTTAAATAATCATACTCAATTGTTGGATTATATAAAGAATTACCTGTTTGATACTGTACTTTCTGTGCGCTCCAATACTGCGTATTGGCTTGTATTGTCTTGTTGTTTTTGGCAATCTCGGCTAAAACTGCATCCATATTGGATTGAGAATACCCCAAACCAAAAGAAACTATTGCTAAAAATAATAATAGGCTATTTTTCATTTGTTACTTTTTTTCGATTAGATAAATAATACACCACAGGAACAATAAAAATGTTGAGCAATGTCGAAGTCAACAGACCTCCTAAAATAACTTTCGCCATTGGACTTTGAATTTCGTTACCCGGCAAATCGCTGGCCAGTGCTAAAGGAATTAAAGCCAATCCTGCGGTTAATGCGGTCATCAAAATAGGGCTTAATCTATCTTTTGAACCTTGAATAACCGTATCATAAAGCGACAATCCTTCTTTTTCCAGAGTTTCATAATGGGAAACCAACAAAATTCCGTTTCGGGTGGCAACGCCAAACAAAGTGATGAAACCGATAATGGCAGGAATACTCAAAATACCACTGGTAAAATAAATACTGAATACCCCACCAATCAAAGCCAACGGAAGGTTGATCAAAATGATGGAAGCTGTTTTCACCTTTTTGAATTCCTGATACAAAATCAAGAATATAATCAATAAGGAAATAAGCGAAGTAAGCAATAAGGTGCTGGAGGCTTCGGCTTCGGCTTCAAATTGTCCGCCATATTCAATATGATAATCTTCAGGCAATGTTACTTTTTCGTTGATGATTTTCTGTATATCAGCCACCACACTTTTTTGGTCACGTCCGGTTACATTCGCAGAAACAACGGTTTTACGTTGCACATTCTCACGGTTGATGGTGTTGGGGCCTGAGGCGCTTACAATATCAGCTACATAATACAAAGGTATTTTTTTGCCGTCATAGGTATCAATCATCGCATTTTTGATCTGCTCGATTTTACCTTTGTTGGCATCGTCAAACCGAACCATCAAATCAAAGGTTTTATTGCCTTCATAAATTTCCGATACCTTTTCTCCTGCAAAGGCAACATCAACAAATTCATTAAACTGGCCAATGGTAATTCCGTATTGGTTTAAAACAGCACGTTTGGCTTTGATCTGAATTTGCGGAATTTCCACTTGTTGCTCCACACTCAAATCAACCAATCCTTCTATATTCTGGATTTCATTTCTGATTTCGTTAGACAGCGTGAAGAGTTTATTCAGATCGTTGCCAAAAATCTTAATGGCTATATTGGCGCGTGTTCCCGAAAGCATATGGTCAATTCGGTGTCCAATAGGTTGTCCGATGGTGATACTGACGCCCGAAATCCCTGCCAATTTCTCCCGAACATCTGCCATAAATTCGGCCCTGCTTCTTTCTTCAAGTGTAAAGGGAGCATCAATTTCGGCAGCATTTACGCCTTGTGCGTGTTCATCGAGTTCTGCTCTTCCTGTGCGTCGCGTGGTGATTTTTATTTCGGGCACAGAGAGCAATGCTTTTTCTATCTGCGTGCCTATCTTGTTGCTTTCTTCCAGTGATATTCCAGGTAAACTCACGGCGCTGACCACTAAGGATCCTTCGTTGAATTCAGGCAAAAAGCTTCTTCCCAATTGGCTCAAAACCAACAAAGCGATCAAAAACAATCCTCCTGCAATCACAAGTACCGTTTTTTTCATTTCCATGGCGCGATCCAAAGCACTGGAATAGACTCTTTGCAGGCGTTCCACCAACCAACTTTCTTTATGCTGTTTTAAAAGCATTTTGTCATTCGTCAATAAATAACTTGCCAAAACTGGTGTCAGTGTAATGGAAACAATTAAAGAGGCAAACAACGCAACAATAAATGCGATGCCAAGCGGAGCTAACAATTTGCCTTCCATTCCTGATAAAAAGAATAAGGGCAAAAAAGCGACGATGATAATGAAAGTGGCATTGATAACCGAACTTCTGATTTCAAAGGAACCATCAAAAATAACAGTCATTTTGTCTTTTTGTTCCGCTTTGGGTTTGTGTGCGTTTTCTTTGAGACGTTTAAAAACATTTTCCACATCAATAATGGCATCATCCACCAAATCTCCAATGGCAATGGCCATACCTCCCAAACTCATCGTGTTGATTGTAAAACCAAGCCATTTTAAAGTAATTATTGCCACAATTAATGAAATTGGTATAGCCAGCATTGAAATAAAGGTAGCTCTCCAATTCATCAGGAATAAAAACAAAATGATGATTACAAAAGCGGTTCCTTCCAATAAAGTTTTCTGAATATTGCTGATGGAAGCATTGATAAAATCGGCCTGACGGAAAATTTTGGTATTGATGCGTACGTCTTCAGGTAAATTCTTTTGAATGTCGGCAATGGCAGCGTCAATAGTTTTGGTGAGTTCCAACGTATTGGTTGCGGGTTGTTTCATAATAGTCATAATCACCGCAGGTTCTCCATTCAAAGAGCCATCACCGATTTTTAAAGAAGCGCCAATTTTTATTTCGGCAACATCTTCTATTTTGATGGGATTTCCGTTCTGCATTTTTATGACAGACTTGCCCAAAGCTTCAATATCATTTGTCCTGCCAATACCTTTAACGATATATTCGTTGCTGTATTCGTTCATAAAACCTCCCGACGAATTCCCATTGGCTTCTTCACTGGCTTTTAGCAATTCACTGAGTGAAACATTATAGTAATTCATTTTTTGGGGAGAAGCCAATATCTGATATTGCTTGTATTCTCCTCCAATAACAACTACTTGTGATACACCGCCCGTTGCCAATAATCGGGGTCTGATAGTCCAATCGGCAATAGTCCTTAAATCAATCTGGGAAGTCTTGTCCGCCGTTACGCTTATAAGCATTATTTCTCCCATAATGGAAGATTGCGGTCCCATTGTTGGATTGCCGACACCTTGTGGTAATTTATCGGTAACTGCCGTGATTTTTTCACTAACAATTTGTCGTGCTTTGTAAATGTCAGTATTCCATTCAAATTCAACCCACACGATAGAAATACCTGCGGAAGAAGAAGAACGGACACGTCTTACGTTAGTCGCGCCATTGACAGAAGTTTCAATAGGAAATGTAACCAGTTTTTCCACTTCTTCAGGAGCCATTCCGTGCGCTTCAGTAAGCACAACAACAGTAGGAGCCGTCAAATCCGGAAATACGTCGACTTCCATTTTGGAAGCGATAACGCTGCCAAAAATCAGTAACAAAACTGATGCTATCACTACAAAAAATCGATTTTGCAGCGAAAATTTAATTATTTTATTGAGCATACGTTACAGATTAATGTTCGTGTCCGTGAGCAGGCAAGGCACCCGATGCACTTGATAATTTAATTTGGTAACCACCTTTGGTAACCACCCTTTCGTTTTCAGAAATACCTGATAAAACCTGAACATTTAAGCCATCACTGCCGCCTAATTTCACTTCTCTTTTTTGGAAACTTTCGCCACCGGTTTGCACATACACATAGAAAATACCTTGCTCTTCAATAAGTGCGGAAACCGGAACTACCAAAGCATCTGCAATGGCAGAAGATTTAAGATAAATTTCAACGATCGATCCCGAAACCAACTGTCCTTCATTGTCAATTTCAAAAGTCACAGGTATAAATGGTGTGGCAGCTGAAGCACTTTTGCCATAAGAAATAATTTTTCCGTTCAGGGCCGTGGTGTTATAAACAACATCGCTTTGAGGCGTTTTAAAATTAGCAGAAGTTATGCTCGACAACCTGCTAAAGTAGTTTTGGGACACATTGGCCTGTACTATCAATTTCTTGTTTTTTGAAATCGTGGCCAAGGGTGTTCCCGATGGCACATATTGCCCTTCGGTTACCAGTACATTTTTAACAAAACCCGACATTGGAGACGGCACATTCAGCCCTTTAGAACCATAATTTTTGGAAACAGTAGCATAGGCAATTTGTGCATTTTCAAATTGTAATTTTACTTGTTGATGGTCTCTTTCAGAAACAATTTTATCAGCAACCAGCGATTTAGAACGCTCATAATCCGCTTTGGCTTTTAAATAATTGGCTTTGTTTTCTTTTACTGAAGCATCAATATTGCTTTCAGTCATATCGCCGCCACTAATGGTAAACAGGGAACTTCCTGAATTTACCGCAGAACCCACAATGGTGTTTTTGCCCGAAAACGCAACAACACCGCCTGCTTTTGCCGTTACAATCATTTCATCACCGGGCGCAGAAAGAATTTGACCGCTTGTTTTGATAACATCATTAAAGGATTGTTTTTTTACCGCTTGGTTGGCAAATTCAACTTTCCAGGCTTGTTCTTTCAAATATGAAATTGCGCCACTTTCTGCTTCTTCAGGTGGTTGTGCCAAAGCTGTTTTAGTATCCGGATAAATCACCACATTCTCTATCGTGATTTTATCAGTAAAATCTTTGGTTTGTATATCAAATACCAAAGTTCCGGTTCCTGCCGTTGTTGGATTTAAAGCCAAACGAAAAATTCCCGGTGAACTTGGTGCAGCAACAGAATTCTTGATGCCCTGCTCCCCAACAATCAAACTAACAGTAATTATAGCATCGGTTAATGCTTTAAAATTTTCACCCAAAATAGTAAAATGGGCAGCAAACTTTGAAATTTCACCTACCACCAAAGGTTTAAATTCAACAAACAATTCTGAATTTTGGGTATAGCGTGTGTAAGCCAATGGTTCTAAGGCCGAACCTTCTTTTGTTTCCGCTTTTTTGTTGCAGCTTGTAAATGCGATAATGAATATACCAAGCAACATTATTTTTTGTATAATTTTCATATAGGATAAAGATTAATTTGATGCCTGTAATTTCAAGAATCACAGGCATCTAAATAGATTAATGTTCGTGTTTTTCTCCGGTCGTGTGATCGTGTACTTCTTGCGGAGTGACACTGTCTTTCCCTACAGTAAATTCTTCTTGAACAACTGTTTCAGTTTCGTGATTTTGATGTTCTTCACCGTCTGCGTGTTGATGTACTCCATCTTGATCCTGCGCTTCGGTTTTCTTACCGTTACAGGCAGTAAATAGCATTCCTGCAACTGCGATTGAAAGCAATAATTTTTTCATTGATTTTGATTTTAGAAATTAGTATATATGAAATGAACATTATAAAAACATGTCGCTTACAGTGATGAAATATGTGAATTACATATGACCGATAAAAAACAATAAATAGCAACATATGAAAATAACTTAAAGCCCAAAAAAGGCAATAAGTGTCCTGTAATTCAATTTTTGAATGGTTTAGCTATAAAGTGTGGGCGGGCCACGAAATTGCAAAGAGAGTAAATGAGGAGAAATAAAAATGAATGGTTCTTTATTGCGAACCAATTCTTTTTTAAAAGGTAATTTTATAGAATTTGAATAAGATAAATGGGTGTTTAGTGCAATTAGTTGCGTAGGAACTTTTTTAACAATCGTAACGACATCTCCTATATGACTATGTAAATGATTGTCTGAAGTATGATTGAAATGTGACAATAATAAAGGCAAACTATTGTCATCCAAATCCCCCTCATGATGGTGGTGATGTGCTCCATCGTGCTGATGCGCTTCAATATGGGTGTGCAGAAACCAGCCCTGCCCTATAAAAAGCAAACAAGCTGAAAAAAGAAATAGTATGGAGAGTTTCCTTTTAAACATCTTGGCAAAAATAAATATTTTTTGCATACAAATTTCAAAATCTTTTTTCGATGATCAAATCGTTAAAAACACAAAATATTTTAGAGCCCTAAACTTTAATCCTGTGCAGTAGAAAAAAAACCACATTTCCTGCAATCCTGAACTTGTTTCGGAACATTGCGGTGAACACCAATAGTACAGACTGATATCTTTAGAAAGTATCATAAACCTTCTAATTTGCTGTAAAAAATACCCAACATTTAAATAGTGAATTAATAAACTTAAATTAGAAGTTTTCTAGCGTTTACTTTGTTATTTTTGTAGAAGAATTATTTAAAATGCCATTAAAAGCAAAACAACGCGCTGCCTTAAGTACCTATTTCTTTTTATCGGGTTTATGTTTTGCCACATGGGCTTCTCGCATCCCAACAATAAAAGATTTTTTCGATTTTAATGAAGCGCAATTAGGCACCGTATTACTGTCAATGCCTATTAGTTCTCTTATTGGATTGCCGATTTCAGGCTGGCTTGTTTCAAAATTTGACAGTCGAAAGCCATTGATTGTGGGGATGCTGTTTTTAACACTGGCGCTAACCTTTATTGGTTTTGCCGATACGCCTTTTTTACTGGTGGCTGCGCTTAGTTTGTATTCTTTTAGTTCACGTATTTTATATATTTCAATGAATACCCAATCCATTACCATTCAAAAAAAATATACAAAAAAAATTGTGGGTTCTTTTCATGGTCTTTGGAGTACCGGAGGTTTATTAGGCGTTGTTTTGTCGACCATAATGGTAAAATACAATGTGTCTTTACAGATGCACTTAGTAATAATTGCCATATTTATAGCGATTATTTCCTTATTAATATTCTCCTACACACTTAAGAATGATAAATCAACTTTCGGCAACAAGTTAATTTTTGGAAAACCGGATCCTTTTATTTTTTATTTAGGATCACTGGTCTTTTTTGCTGCCATTTGTGAAGGTGGAATGTTCGACTGGAGCGGAGTATATTTTAAGGAAGTAATAAATGAACCTATTTTTACCTATGGCTATTTATTATTTATGGCAGCAATGGCTTTTTCCAGATTTTATTCAGACAGATTGATGGAAGTCATCGGATTGGAAAAAATATATATTTTTAGTTCGCTATTAGTTGCTGTTGGCATTTTAATGGCAATAATATTCCCTTATTTCTATCCGGCGTTAATCGGCTTTTGCTTGGTAGGTCTTGGAACGGCCGCTATTTTTCCAATGACATTTATGCTTGCAGGAACCTCAAAAAAATATTCACCGGGAATGGCGATTTCAATTATATCAACCTATGCCACGGTTGGAATGCTCATTGGCCCGCCATTGGTGGGTTATGTTGCCCATGCGTTTGATTTAAAAAACGCCTTTTATATTTTTGTTGTTGCAGGTTTGCTTTTTATTCCTTTATCGCAATTTTTCTTTAAACTTCAGAAAAAAAACCACCCCTGAAATTGTATAAAAGAGGTGGAAAAAAATTGTTATTAATTAAGCTTGTATCTATGATATTTAACAGAAATTTTTTTTTCGATTGATTTAA
>JAVVEF010000081.1:0-13403 GCA_032251275.1 Lutibacter sp. | reverse complement strand
AACATAGACAAATTTCAACTTTTTTTGATTTTGGGTGTTAATTTGCGGAAGTCAGAATTATCGTTTAACAATAATTAATTACCTTTTTTTAACAATTAAAAAAATTATTCAAAAATAAAAATATAATAATCTCATTTGGTATTGTCAAAATTTAACCAACTTGCAAATTCAAATTTAAAAGATGAACCATTTTAAAAACTTTTGGAAAATGTATGCGCCTTATTTTACAGATGTTTGGCAATATTTAATTATTATCGTTATTTTTATAATTGCGGGCATTGTTTATTTAATCCTCCATTAAAAAACCCAAAAGAAAGCTCTTTTGGGTTTTTATTTAAAAATTAAAGTTTGATTTATACTAAACAGATGCCGCTAAATATTCGCGATTTAAACGGGCAATATTTTCTATTGATATTCCTTTCGGACATTCGATTTCACAGGCTCCTGTATTGGTACAGTTACCAAATCCTTCTAAATCCATTTGCATCACCATATTTTTAACACGGTCTTTTGCTTCTATTTTTCCTTGTGGCAACAAAGCAAATTGTGAAACCTTGGCCGCGACAAATAACATAGCGCTTGAATTTTTACAACTTGCAACGCAAGCTCCGCAACCAATACAAGAAGCAGCATCCATAGATAAATCTGCATTTTCTTTTGAAATTGGAATTGAATTTGCATCTTGTGTATTTCCCGATGTGTTTACGGAAATATATCCACCGGCTTGTTGAATGCGCTCAAAAGCCATACGGTCAACCACCAAATCTTTAATTACCGGAAAAGCATTTGCTCTAAACGGTTCTATAAAAATAGTGTCGCCATCTTTAAACATACGCATATGCAACTGACAAGTCGTAATGCCTCTGTCTGGTCCGTGCGCTTCTCCATTGATTTGCAACGAACACATTCCGCAAATACCTTCTCTGCAGTCGTGGTCAAAAGCGATTGGTTCCTCATCTTTTGCAACCAGACTTTCATTTAAAACGTCCATCATTTCCAAAAATGACATATGTTCCGAAATATCAGTTACTTTATATTCAACCATTCGACCTTTGTCTTGTGGTCCTTTTTGTCTCCAAATTTTTAACGTTAAATTCATAATGTCTTCTTATTTGTATGAACGAGTTTTTAATTCGATATCTTTAAATTGTAATTCTTCTTTGTGCAAAATAGCTTCACTAGGTTTTCCTGTATATTCCCAAGCTGCAACATAAGCGAAATTAGCATCGTCTCTTTTTGCTTCACCATCTTCTGTTACGTGTTCTTCACGGAAATGACCTCCACAAGATTCTTCGCGTTCCAAAGCATCTTTTGCAAACAATTCACCCAATTCTAAGAAATCGGCAACCCTGCCAGCTTTTTCAAGCTCTTGGTTAAATTCATTTAAACTTCCCGGAACTTTTACGTTTTTCCAAAAATCTTCCCTAATTTCCTGAATCTCAGCAATGGCTTCTTTTAACCCTTTTTCATTTCGGGCCATACCAACTTTATTCCACATTACCAAACCAAGTTTTTTATGATAATAATCTACGGTGTTTGTTCCTTTATTGTTTATAAAGAAATCTAACTGATCCTTAACCGATTTTTCTGCTTCATCAAATTCAAGTGAATCTGTTTTTATTTTTCCTGTTCTAATATCATCAGCCAAATAATCGCCAATGGTATAAGGCAACACAAAATAACCATCTGCCAATCCTTGCATTAAGGCTGAAGCACCCAATCTGTTTGCGCCGTGATCAGAGAAATTTGCTTCTCCAATACAGTATAAACCCGGAACGGTGGTCATTAAATTATAATCAACCCAAACACCACCCATTGTGTAATGGGTTGCAGGATAAATCATCATTGGTGTTTTGTATGGATTTTCATCAATGATTTTCTCATACATCTGGAATAAGTTTCCGTATTTTTCTTCAATAACTGCTTCCCCTAATTGTGTGATTTTCTCTGTTGAAGGGTTATTTATATTATGAATTTTGGCTTGTTCGGTTCCGTAACGTTTAATGGCTGCAGCAAAATCCAAATAAACGGCTTCGCCTGTTGCGTTTACGCCAAAACCGGCATCACAACGTTCTTTTGCCGCTCTTGAAGCCACATCACGAGGCACCAGGTTACCAAATGCAGGATACCTTCTTTCCAAGAAATAATCCCTGTTTTCTTCAGGAATTTGAATTGGTTTTAATTTCTTTTGTTGAATGGCTTTTGCATCATCTAATTTTGCAGGAACCCAAATTCGGCCATCATTTCGCAATGATTCAGACATCAACGTTAATTTTGACTGGTAATCACCCGATCTTGGAATACAAGTTGGATGAATTTGCGTGAAACAAGGATTTGCGAAAAAAGCGCCTTTTTTATGAATTTTCCAGGCAGCGGTTGCGTTAGATCCCATTGCGTTGGTTGATAAGAAATAAACATTTCCATAACCGCCAGTTGCAATAACAACTGCATGGGCAGAGTGACGTTCAATTTCCCCGGTAATTAAGTTACGTGCTATAATACCTCTTGCTTTTCCGTCAATTTTTACCACGTCAAGCATTTCATGACGGTTAAACATTTCTATTTTTCCGCGGGCAATTTGGCGATTCATTGCTGAATAAGCGCCTAACAACAATTGTTGGCCTGTTTGTCCTTTCGCATAAAAAGTACGCGAAACCAAAACCCCACCAAATGAACGATTATCAAGCAATCCGCCATAATCACGTGCAAAAGGTACGCCTTGAGCCACACATTGGTCGATAATGTTTCCTGAAACCTCGGCCAAACGGTATACATTCGCTTCACGCGAACGATAGTCACCACCTTTTACGGTATCATAAAACAAGCGATAGTTTGAATCTCCATCGCCCATGTAATTTTTTGAAGCATTAATACCTCCTTGTGCTGCAATTGAATGCGCGCGACGAGGAGAATCTTGGTAGGCAAATGCTTTTACGCTATAGCCCAACTCGGCCAATGAAGCGGCAGCAGAACCTCCTGCCAAGCCTGTTCCAACAACAATAATATCTATATTACGCTTGTTGGCCGGGTTCACCAAGTTTATTTTATCTTTATATAATGTCCATTTATCTTTTATTGGACCTTCTGGTATTCTTGAATTTAAAGTCGTCATAATTTTATAAGATTAATGGTTTAATTGACTGAAATAATGAAACAATGCGATGATAATAAATCCTAAAGGAATTACTATTGCATAAATATTGCCCAAAGTTTTTACACCTTTTGCATATCTATTTAAGCCCAAAGATTGAAATGCCGATTGAAAACCATGCAATAAATGTAATGCCAATAGTATAAAGGCAATTACATAAGCGCCAACTCTTAAAGGGTTGGTGAATTTGTGTTGCAGTTCCTCAAAATATCTGGTAGGGTCTTCCGGCAAAAACTCGATGTATTTATAGTTCATTTCGGGAAACCAGAAATCAATAAAATGCAACATAAGAAAAGCTAAAATAACGCCACCGCTAATTGCCATATTTCTTGACATCCAAGAGGCATTTGCAGCGCCATTGTATTTTACATATTTAACTGTTCTTGATTTTTTATTCTTTAACTCTAAAATAAATCCCATCACAAAGTGAAAAACAACGCCAAAAATTAAAATGGGCTGCATTAAAAATTGCACTAAAAAATTAGTTCCCATAAAATGAGACAATTCATTAAATACATTTTCACTGAATAATGAAGTTATGTTTACCGTTACGTGAATAAGTAAGAAAATAATAAGGAAAAGTGCAGATAAAGCCATCGCTACTTTCCTTGCGATTGATGAAGATAAAAATCCGCTCATTTTTAAAATAAATTTTTAGAAAGTAACAAATATACCAATTCATTTTTTGTAAGGAAACATCTGGAAAAATAATTTATGTATAATTCTTTATTTAGAATGATTATAAGAAAAAATAATTTAAAAAAATGATAACTTCGTAAAATCATTGTCTAAACCAAACCTAATTCTTATGAAAAAAATCACATTTCTGTTTTTGTTGATTTCAACAATTTTAAATGCACAACAATTTGACAGCAAGAAATTTGAGAATATAAAAACGCGCTCCATCGGTCCGGCAGGAATGAGCGGAAGAGTCACCTCCATTGATGCGGTAACCAACAATCCCGATATTATTTATGTAGGCACCGCTTCCGGCGGTTTATGGAAATCTGAAAGTGGCGGCATTGACTGGATGCCCATTTTCGACCATGAAGCCGTGGCATCAATTGGAGCTGTTGCTGTTCAACAAAGCAATCCTGATGTAATTTGGGCGGGAACCGGCGAGGGTAATCCGAGAAACAGCGTTTCTGGCGGATTTGGGTTGTATAAAAGTTTGGATGCCGGAAAAACCTGGAAATTGACGGGTTTGAAAAAAACCAGAAATATTCATAAAATCATTGTTGATAAAGACAATCCGAATACGGTTTATGTCGGTGCAATAGGCTCTCCGTGGGGAGAACATCCCGAACGCGGCGTTTTTAAAACTACCGATGGCGGAAAAACTTGGACAAAGTCCCTATTTGTGAACAACAAAACCGGTTGCGCCGATTTGGTGGTTGACCCAAGCAATCCAAATAAATTAATCGCCGCCATGTGGGAACATCAGCGTAAACCGTGGACATTTAATTCGGGCGGAGAAGGCTCGGGTTTATACATTACTTACGACGGCGGTGAAAACTGGAAAAAATTAACAGACAAAGATGGATTGCCCGAAGGAAATTTGGGAAGAATCGGTTTGGCAATTGCGCCAAGCAACCCAAAATTTGTGTATGCTTTGGTTGAAGCGAAAAAAAACGCGCTGTACAAATCTGAAGATGGCGGAATTAAATGGAAAATGGTCAATGACCAATCGAGCGGAAGAGGTGCAGACGGCATTGGAAACCGTCCTTTTTATTATGCGGATATATTTGTGGATCCCTTAAATGAAAACAGAATTTATTCCCTTTTCACCTATGTAAACGTAAGTGAAGACGGCGGGAAATCCTTTCAGCAATTAATGCCTGCCTACGGATCTGCAGCAGGTGTGCATCCCGATCACCACGCCTGGTATATTCATCCCACAAAACCAAATTTTATGATGGACGGAAATGATGGCGGCTTGTACATTACAAGAGATCGCGGAAAAACCTGGCGCTTTGCCGAAAACTTGCCGATTGCACAATTTTACCATATCAATGTAGATATGGAATTTCCTTACAACGTATATGGCGGAATGCAAGATAATGGCTCGTGGGTTGGCCCGGCTTATGTGTTAAAATCACAGGGAATCAGAAATTCCTATTGGCAGGAAATTATGTTTGGAGACGGTTTTGATGCGGTTCCCGATCCGAAAGATTCACGTTTTGGCTACGCAATGTCGCAACAAGGCAATGTTGGCCGGTATGACAGGGTTACCGGAAATACAAAAAACATAAAACCCACACATCCCAATCCCGACCTAAAACTTCGGTATAACTGGAATTCAGCGATTGCCATTAATCCAACAGATCAGGAAACCATTTATTTTGGCAGCCAGTTTGTGCATAAATCCACCAATAAAGGATTTACTTGGGAAATCATTTCACCCGATTTGACCACAAATAATAAAGAAAAACAAAAACAGCACGAAAGCGGCGGCATTACAATGGATGCTACCGGAGCAGAAAATCATTGTACTATTTTGGCTATTGAGCCAAGTGTATTAGATGAAAAACTGCTTTGGGTTGGGACCGATGACGGAAATATTCAGCTGACTTTAGACGGCGGAACTACCTGGACAAATGTTTCCAAAAACATTAAAGATATGCCTAAGGAAAGTTGGGTGGCGCAAATAAGAGCCTCAAAATTTAATAAAGGCGAGGCGTATGCAGTTGTGAACAATTACCGGCAATTCGATTTTAAACCTTATTTGTTCAGAACCCGGGATTACGGAAAAACTTGGGAAAACCTGTTGGCTGGAAAAGATGAAATTTTTGGCTATACGCTCTCGTTGGCACAAGATTTAGAAGTTCAAAATTTACTTTTTCTGGGAACCGAAAACGGATTGTATATCAGCCTGGATGAAGGTAAAACCTGGACAAAGTGGACCAGCAACTATCCGACGGTTTCAACCATGGATTTGGCGATTCATCCCCGAGAACACGATTTGGTAATCGGTACTTTTGGAAGGGCTGCCTATGTTTTGGATGACATTAGGCCTTTTAGGGCCATGGCAAAAGAAGGAAAATCCATTTTGGACAAACCTTTATATTTGTTTACGCCGCCAAACGCGTTTATTACCCAAAATCAGGAAGCTGCCGGAACACGATTTGGTGCCAACGCTATTTTTAATGGCGAAAACAAACCACGAGGTGCTATGATTACCTACAGTATCAACAGGCCTGAAACCAAAAAATCAGAAGAAACTTCAGACAAAAAGAAAAAGGATGCTAAAAATACTTCTGAAACAAATACGGTTAAAGATGAAAAACCTGCAGTAAAATTTGATTCCATTTTCTTTCAGGCTTTTAATGACAAAAATGAGCTGATCAGAAGCATTTCCTCAGAAGCGCCAAAGGAAAACGGCGTACACAGATTCTTTTGGAATTTAGACGAAAAAGGGGAAAACGGTCCGTCGAGAAGAAAAGAAAAACCAAATAGCGCTGAGCCAAGAGGTGTTACTGTTTTGCCGGGAACTTATGCCATAAAAATTCATTTCGGAAACCATACAGCTTCAGAAAATATAAAAGTGGCCTATGACCCGAGAGTTGATATTTCTTTTGAAGTATTAAAAAGCAAGTACGATTTACTGAAACAACTTGAAGCCAAAAAAGGAGTTGCCGGTGAAGCCGCGCAGCGCTTATTGGCTTCAAAAGAAATTGTTGAGGATTATCAAAAACGCATCAAAGCACTAAATAAGGATGCCAAAGAAAAACAAAGCAGGAAAGACACGGTGAACATACATTCAGAAATTTCAAAAAAAATAGAAGGTTTGTTGGATGCGATGATGGGCAAAGAAGACAAACGTCAAGGCATTACCGCCACAGAATTTCCAAGCACCATTTCCTATTTATACACTGCCACAGGTTATGTGAACAATTTATTGCAAAAACCGGGACAAACAGAACTAACCTTGGTGAAAAATGCCGATGAAAAAGTGAGCAAGGTAATCGCCCAAATTAATGAATTTTACAAAGCCGATTGGGTTAATTACAAAAATGCAGTTGAAAAATTGAATCTTTCACCGTTCAAGGAACTGGGTGAATTAAAATATTAACTAAAGCAAAACGCCCAATCAAATTGGGCGTTTTGCTTTTAAATTGTTTCTGTTTTATTTATTTGAAGGAATTAAACACTTGCTATTTTGCCAGAAAAGCCCTAATGCTGCAGAAGGTATTATTTCTCCGTCACAAGTTAAAAAATTTCCTGCGGTGTCCTTTTTTATCACTTTTAAATCGCCCTTTAAAATTGCATTGATAATTTTATGGACAAGTTCATTTTTGGAAGTTAAAATTCCCTTTTCTGAAAATTGCAATCCGACTTTGTTGTTGAATAAATCCATTTCTTTCGAAGCTTGATCCGGCACAACGCCATCTTCGGTCTTATTTTTTTTAAACGTTTTATAATTGTCTTTTTCATGCGCTTTTCCCAAAGAAATGGCGGCCCGCTTGCCAATTTCTTGCTGTAACCTTGCCGTCCAGTAGGCGTGCCTGAAGGCATCTGCTTGTCCGCCGGCTTTATCTTGATCCAACAAATCGGTTTTCGCAATAGAATCGGAAACCACAGTGGCTTCCATAGATATTTCCAAAGCTTTTTTGGCTTTAAACGGGTGAAACACAACCCATTTTTTGTATGGCGCAGAGAGTTTCCTGAATTTTTCCCAATTTGATTGGGCACACAACTGATTGCTAAAGAAAATTAATACAAAGATAAATGCACATTTTTTCATTATTTCACTTCAAAAATCTTTTTGGCTTCCCCTATTTTAACAAAGTATTTCCCTTTAATCAAATAGAATTTTTCGTTCTCTGCTTTTTTAATTTCGTCCGATTTGTGTTTTTTCAGAAAAGCATTTTTTCCCTTTTCGACATAAGCCAAATTGTATTCTGCATCATTAAAACCTTTATCTGCCTGAACCGAAAATCTGTTCAATTCAATACCGTCTTCTGAAGTGATGATGACCTCAAAATTTCCATCGTTTGATACATAAAAAGGAATTGTGAGGCTTGGCTCATTAATTTCAGACCACGCATTCCATGAACTTCCCCAACGCGGCGAATGTTTAATATCCGGAATTTCAAAAACAGTAACGGGCTTGTCTTTTATGCTATTAAATTGTTGTAACGCATCAATATTTGCTTTATAAATTGAGCGGCCGTGCGTGCCTATTACCAAGTCTTTCGCTTCTGGCTGAATCACCAAATCGTGGACCGCCACTTTTGGCAATCCTTTGGAAAATGGCTGCCAATTTTCACCCTTGTCAAAACTCACATAAACGCCATTGTCGGTTCCCAAATATAAAATATTTTCATCTTTTGGGTCTTCTTTGATGACATTTACAGGAGAATCCGGTAAATTTCCGCTGATGCTTTTCCAGGTACTTCCGCTGTTTTCACTTAAAAAAACATAGGGTTTAAAATCATCGCTTCTGTAACCATTTAAGGCAACATAAACCCGGTCTTTTTCATGTTGTGATGCAACAATGCGAGAAACCCAAAGATTTGCCGGCAATTTATCTGAAATTCTGATCCAGCTTCCGCCGCTGTTGGTGGTGACATTTACATAACCATCATCGCTTCCCACATAAATATAGCCAAATTGAAACGGACTTTCAGAAATGGTTGTAAGTGTTCCAAAAGGAACATTTCCTTTTTTTCCTCCTGTGGTTAAATCTCCTGAAATTACATCAAAAGTTTCTCCTTTATCCATGGAACGCAATAGTTTATTGGCGCCCATATAAAAAATATCCTGATTGTGAGATGATAACAAAATTGGTGCCTGCCAATTATATCGATATGGTGAATCTCCCAATTCATGCATCGGATGGATGGAAATACGTTCTTTTGTTTTTAAATTTACACGATAATAATAACCAAATTGTGAACCTGCATACACAATATTATGGTCTCTGTTGTCAATTTGAACCTGCATTCCATCACCGCCACCTATACTTTTATAAGGATAATCTCCTGTAGCTTCCCATCTTTTTGAAGCCTTATAATTACTTGGGCCAACCCAAACACCATTGTCCTGCAAACCGCCATAAACATTATAGGGTTTTTGATTGTCGACATTTATATAGTAAAACTGCCCAACAGCTGGCTGATTATTTTTGATCCAGTTTTTGCCGTCATCATATGTGATGTTAACGCCGCCGTCATTTCCATTGATGATATGTCCGTTTAATTTTGGGTTTATCCACAATGCCTGATGATCTGCATGAAGATTTTCCTGATCCATGGAAATAAACGTTTTGCCGCCATCATCCGATTTCAGTAAAGGCACACCACCAATGTAAATTTTATTTTCATTGGACGTATTTATCCCAATAGTCCCAAAATAATAGCCATAAGAGCTATAAACGTCATCCAAATAATTGTCATGCGTTTTTTTCCAGGTTGTTCCGCCATCTTCTGATTTGTACACTTCAGCGCCAATAACTTCAGAATTCAACAACACAAAATTTGCATCTTCTAAATAAGTTTTTAAATCACTTGGTTTAATTTTTCCCTTTTTAACCAACGACTTAACGCTTTTTGAAGTGTATTTTTTGTCAAAATTGTTATCTTTTAAATAATTGTCCAGATTTTTATCATCCAATTTCAAAAATTCTTCGACGCTCATTTCTTTAAAATCATCTTTTCTCAAGCCTTTCCCTTGCTCCTTTTTTACTTCTGGTCTTCCATTTTGATTGTCGAGCAATGCATAAACAATCTCATCATTAAAAGTCGCCAGTCCTATACGTCCAACACCGTTTCCAGTTGGAAAACCACTTTTTTCGTCGGTTAATTTTGTCCAGGTTGAACCTGCATCATTGCTTTTATAAATAGCTGAATTTTCTCCGTCGCCGTCAAAATCCCAGGCTTTTCTTCCCCGTTCCCAGGAAGAGGCATATAAAATATTGGCGTTTGTTGGTGAAGCGCTAATGTCAATAATTCCTGTATTTTCGTTGATAAATAACATATTTTTCCATGTTTTTCCGCCATCAGAAGTTTTAAAAATTCCCCGTTCATTATTTGGCGTATATAAATGGCCAACAGCTGCGACAACCACCACATCCGGATTGTTTTTGTTGATGATGATTCTGCCGATATGATGCGAATCAGTCAATCCTACATTTTCCCATGTTTTACCTTTATCTGTACTTTTCAATATCCCAATACCCGCATAGGAGGATCGCGAAGAATTGCTTTCTCCTGTTCCAATCCAAATTGTTCCGCTATTCCAATCAACGTCAACCGCGCCCATATTTTGCGTTGGGGCATTTTCGGTTACCGCGACAAAGGAAGTTCCGTTGTTATTTGTGTACCATAAGCCGCCGGAAGCGTAAGCCGCGTAAAATTCGGTTGGCTGATTCGGATTTACGGCAAAATCCACAATGCGTCCACTCATAATAGAAGGTCCTATATTTGTGAACGGCACATTTTTAACAAGTAAATTTTGGGCATTAATTCCGATAATAAGGAATAAAAAACTTGAAAGGATTGTTAGTTTTTTCATTTTTGACGATTATGATTTGTTGGTTTTATATTATTTAAATTTAGTCCTATCTCCAACCTAGCGTTCTAAAAACGGGACAGGCTTTTCCTAAGGAAAGGGAGCTTGTTGTGGTATTAAATCCCACTTCCGTCTCCCGACTTCGGTCTTCGGGCTTTTTAATATGTTTTTGTCATTGTTGAAGGCACCACAATAATAAAATCAGCTTTTCCTTTTTTTTCTTTGTCGAACTTTTTAACATCATCGGCTTCCAAAACACTTACGGTAAGAATCTTTAAATTCGGATTTCCTTGTTTCAAATACCAGTAAATTCCTTCGAAATCATCGGAATGGTAAGATCCGTTGAAATGAATGAACAACTTGTCGTTTTCCATGTTTTTAAGAATGAAATAAGCCATAGTCGCATCTTTAATCGCTTGTGATTTTGGTAAATTCTCGCCGCCGTGGCCGCCCATCATTTCCTTTATTTTAACATATCCGGGCAAATTGGCATCATATTTTATGGGCAATGGCGCCATCCACGATTTTTCTTCATCAGTAATTGAATCCAAACTTTCAAATCCGCCTATATATACTTTACTTGCATAGCTTCTTGGAATGTTGGTTGCAATAAATTTCAATTGATTCTTTTGCGCAAAATCCACCAAAGGCTTATAGTCTGTCGGATAATTCTTCCACAATCTCGCAATGGTATCATAGGCTTTTTGAGTAATTTTCCCCGATAAATAATCATCTAATTCTTGCTGATTGTCGGCTTCAAACATTTCAGCACCCAAGGTTAGTTTTCTTGATTTGTTCAAATCTGAGGTCGCTTCCATTTGTAGCCAATGAACAATGGGGTTGTTATGATGTTCCCCAAACAAAACAACATCGGTCTTGCCCATTTTTTCGATCATTTTTTGGTAGGAAACTTTGCTTCCGTTGGCGTTGTATAATTTGTATGCAGGTTTATTTTGTGAAAAAATTAATGTTGTAAAAAGCAGAAAAAGCAAAGATGTAATTGATAATCGCATAAATAATATTAAATTTAAAAGGATTCGTTGACAACAAATTTATAACTTTGTTGTCAATTAATATAATTAAATCTTTTTAATGAAATAAGTGGCCGAAAATAATTTATTTCAGCCCAATCTTGCATTTTTACAATTAAAATTTTTTAATTTAAAACCTTTATCAGATGAAATATCATCCTATCAATAACAAGCTTTTTATTAAAAACAGAGCGAAATTTACTACTCAAATGAAACCTAAATCTATTGCGGTTTTTAATTCTAACGATATTTTTACCACGGGTGCCGACAGCACTTTGCCGTTTGCACAACACAGTGATATCCTATATTTAAGCGGTGCCTATCAGGAAGAAAGTATTTTGTTGCTTTTCCCCGATGCCATCAATAAAAATCATCGTGAAATCCTGTTTTTGACAGAAACCAATGAACATATTGCCATTTGGTACGGCGCAAAATATTCCAAGGAAGAAGCGACAAAAGTTTCTGGCATAAAAACCATTTACTGGCTTTCAGAGTTTGAAAAAGTATTTTTCGATTTAATGACTGAAGCCGAAACCATTTATTTTAACACCAATGAACATTACCGCCAGTCTGTTGAATTGGAGACAAGAGAGGCCCGGTTCATCAAAAAATGCAAAGCCGATTTTCCAGCGCATAAATGGAAAAAAAGCAATCAGATATTACAGGAAATTCGCGGCACAAAAGAACCTGAAGAGATTGAAATTATCCAAAATGCCTGCAATATTACCGAAAAAGGCTTCCGCAGAATATTGCCTTTCGTAAAACCGGGAATTATGGAATTTGAAATTGAAGCAGAATATATGCACGAATTTCTAAGAAATCGCTCCAACGGTTTTGCCTATACGCCAATTATCGCATCCGGTTATAGTGCCTGTGTTTTGCATTACATTGAAAACAATAAAGAATGTAAGGACGGCGATATGCTTTTAATGGATGTTGGCGCCGATTACGCAAATTATTCAAGCGATATGACAAGAACAATTCCGGTTAACGGACGTTTTACCGACCGACAAAAAGCGGTTTATAGCGCTGTTTTAAGGGTTAAAAATGAAGCGACAAAAATGTTGACTCCCGGAGTTCTTTGGGCTGAATACCAAAAAGAAGTTGGACATTTAATGACTTCCGAATTGATTGGCTTGGGATTGATTGATAAAACAGACGTAAAAAATGAAAATCCGGATTGGCCGGCCTACAAAAAATATTTCATGCACGGAACATCGCATCATATGGGATTGGACACGCACGATTATGGCGCCCTAAAAACACCGATGAAAGCCGGAATGGTTTTTACCGTTGAACCCGGAATTTACATTCCTGAAGAAAAAATGGGCATCAGAATTGAAGATGATGTGGTGGTTAATCAATCAGGGGAACCTTTTAACTTAATGCGCAATATTCCTATTGAAATTGAAGAAATTGAGGAAATGATGAACAAATAACTTTAGCAAGTTTGCATATTAAAAATTTCGGTTTAAATCCGAAATTTTTAATGACTTACTGATTGAACATAATGCTGATCTTGTAAGATAAAATTAAATTTTTTGCCTACGAATTTCAAAATCTTTTGTATTTATAAACATAAAAAGGAAATAACCATATAGTCTTTTGGACATATAGGTTTACATTTTTAACAAGTATAAATACTATTTTTTAATTAAGTACATGACAAAAATTCAAACAAGTTGTTTTCCAGAGACTTGAATCCTGTT
>JAVVEF010000080.1:0-13450 GCA_032251275.1 Lutibacter sp. | reverse complement strand
AATTAGTTAATAGCGCCCAATATCAATAGCTTTAGAAAATTGCGGAAGTCAGGAGAGGCTTTTGCAATTTCCCATAACTAACAAAAAACATTCTGTTTTTCTTTTTCTCTCATCAAAATTAAGACAAGCGTTGTTAAAAAATAAGGGGATTAACCCTGAATAAAAAAGGGGATATTTCCCCTTTTTTATTTAGAGCTGTTTTAGGAATTCATCATTATTTCTAGATTATTATCCCAACCAGCCCTCCCGGTCTAAACTTCTGTATTGAATGGCTTCGGAAATGTGTGCTGTGGAAATTTCCGCAATGCCTTCCAAATCGGCAATGGTTCTCGAAACTTTTAAAATTCGGTCGTAGGCTCTGGCTGATAAACTTAGGCGTTCCATCGCGTTTTTTAGCAATATGCTGCATTCCGGTAACAGTTTGCAATATTTTCTGATTTGTTTTACATTCATTTGAGCGTTGTGATGCACATTTCCATATTCCGTAAAACGATGGGTTTGAATTTCCCTGGCTTTGGTAACGCGTTTTCTTATTTCAGTGCTTGGTTCGCTTAATTGTTCTTCGGAAAGCTTTTCAAAAGGAACGGGATTCACTTCAATATGAATATCAATTCTGTCTAATAATGGACCAGAAATTTTACTGAGATAGCGTTGCATTTCAAAAGGCGATGAGGTTTTTGGGGAGTCGGGATCGTTAAAATAACCGCTTGGCGACGGATTCATACTTGCCACCAGCATAAAACTGCTAGGATAAGTCACCGAAAATTTTGCCCGCGAAATGGTAATTTCTCTATCTTCTAAAGGCTGGCGCATCACTTCTAAAACGGTGCGTTTAAACTCGGGCAATTCATCCAAAAATAGCACGCCGTTGTGCGCCATGGAAATTTCTCCCGGTTGCGGATATTGGCCACCTCCGACCAAAGCGATGTCCGAAATGGTATGATGCGGTGAGCGAAACGGTCGTTGGCACATCAAACCGCTTTCTTTTATTTTTCCAACAACGGAATGTATTTTTGTGGTTTCCAGTGCTTCTTGCATGGTCATAGGCGGTAAAATGGAAGCCAGTCTTTTGCTCAACATGGTTTTTCCGCTTCCCGGAGGCCCGATTAGAATAATATTATGTCCGCCGGCCGCAGCAATTTCCATGGAGCGTTTTACCGATTCCTGTCCTTTTACATCGGCAAAATCGAATTCTGGGTGCTCTAAATTTTTATTGAATTCAAACTGGACATCAATAATGGTTTGTTCCAATTCCTTTTTTCCGTCGAAAAAATCAATGACTTCTGTAATATTTTCAACGCCATAAACTTTTAAATCTGCAACTATTGCAGCTTCTTTGGCGTTTTGTTTCGGCAGAATAAATCCTTTAAAATTTTCTTCAAGCGCTTTAATGGCAATTGGTAAAGCGCCTTTAATGGGCTGTAGGCTTCCGTCTAGCGAAAGTTCACCCATAATAATGTAGTCCCCAATTTTGTCGGTATTAATTTGGTCTGATGCGGCGAGTATGCCAATGGCCAAAGTTAAATCGTAGGCAGAGCCTTCTTTGCGCATATCGGCCGGCGCCATATTGATGGTAATTTTTTTGCCGGGAAAATGGTATTTGTTGTTTTTTAAGGCTGCGGAAATCCTGAAACTGCTTTCTTTAATGGCATTGTCGGGCAATCCAACCAAATGGTATCCTATACCTTTATCAATATTCACTTCAACAGTAATATTGGTGGCTTCAACACCGAAAACGGCGCTGCCATAAACTTTTTCTAGCATATTTTTTTATTCTTTATTTTAAAACTTAATAAAAAGCTTTTTTGTCGATTCTCTTTCAACCAATTTTGTTTTTACGATTTCGGTTTTAACGTCATCAAAATCAATTTTTTCTTCAATTTTGTCAATCAGTCTTTTTGCGGCTATTTCACCGGTGGTATGGGCAAAACGATTTACGGCGGTTAAAGGCGGAATGGTATAACGTGATAAAATTCCGTTGGTAAAACTTACAATGGAGATATCTTCCGGAACTTTTATGCCTCTTGCATTTAATACCTGTGTGGCTACAGCGCCCGAAACTTCATCAATAATAAACATACCGTCTACCTTGTTATTGTCTAACATTTCATTGATGCGTTCTTTCAAATGTGTTTCATCTTCAAGTCTAATAATAAGATTTTCATTAACAGGAACGTCATATTTAGTCAGGGCCTTTAAATAGCCGTTAACGCTAAACTGGCCAATATTTATTTCTTCAGCATTGGAGATAAGCGCAATATTTTCGCAGCCTGATTTCATCAAAAAACGGGTTGCTTTGTAACCGCTCTTCACGTTGTCTGTCACTACTTTGTCGCAATTGATAGCTTCATGAACACGGTCGTACAATACAATTGGGGTTCCTTCTTCCAAGATGAGGTTAAAGTGTTCAAAATTTCCAATTCTTAAAGTTTCTTCTGAAATACAGGCAATAAAACCGTCAATAGTTCCATTTGAAAGCATTTCCATGGTATCCACTTCTTTTTTGAAGGATTCGTTGGTGATGCAGGTGATGATATTGTATCCTTTTTCTGTGGTAACTTTTTCGATGCCACGCAAAACACGGGCGAAATAATAATTTAAAATATTAGGCAGTATAATCCCGATGGTTCTTGTTTTTTTATTTTGCAGGCTCAATGCAAGTGTGTTGGGCTTGTATTTGTGCAATTTGGCATATTCCTGAATGCGTTTTTTGGTATCGTCACTAATTTCATAACTGTCGTTTAACGATTTTGAAACCGTTGAAATAGAAACTTGCAATGCCTGTGCAATTTGCTTTATGGTGATTCTTTTGTTCATTTTTTTGGTGAAATAATTAATTTTGTTGAAATCGTTTTAATTTCTTCTTCATTCATTTTCATTTTTCTGAATTCGCCTTTATTGTACATTTTGGCCTGATCTTTATAATGTTTGCTGAAAGGATTTCCAGATTGCCCCGTCGGCAAAATGCTGATACTGTTTTCAACATCAGAAAAATCAATGATTCTTCTGGTGGAAGGACCTGCATTTACTTTGTACAAACCTGTTTCTGTATAGTCGAAACTACGATTGTTTATCACTTCTCTTGCGCCATTTATGGGAAAAGGGCCCACATTAAAATAGCTTTTTAAGGCGGCCACTTTGCCAAGCGGATGTTCGTGTACTAAGGTATGAACTTTTCCCCAATTCCAATCCATCATATTGCTTCCAAGTTGTTTTTCTAAAAAAGCAACAGCTTCAACCAAAGATTTCGACAGTATTTCTTTTTTTGTTTCAATCTTGTTTGATGTTGAAATATCATCCCACCAAATAGAATTGTCTTTTTCAATTTGTGCTGCAATCATTATTTTTGACAAATGTGTGGCCAAAAACTGGGTAAATAATGTTGGTTCCATCTCATCTTCAAAAGTGTTTTTTAAATACAGATATATCCATTTGTTATAAATGGTTGGCGCTATTTGGTCAACTGTATTTGAGCCGTCCCAAAGCTGCAGCACATCAATGGCTTTTTGTTCGTTTTTGCTGAAGGATTTATAATCCATATTTTCAGCAAATTCTTTGATTAATGAAGGCGCTACCGCAGAAGTTACATCGTTAATCATAGCCGACATAGATTCTTTGTTCCAGTTATTTTTTGGTTCGAGTAATTGCACAATACGTTTTGCCCGGTCTTCTGATAAATAATAGCCGGGATATAGCATATTTGCAATTGAGTCTGTTTGATTGTTGGCGGAATAAACGTAATTCCAAGGCGGATTTTCGGCCATCGGATTTTCGCTGAAATCCAAATATTCAATCGGATCATCTTCTCCTGAAGCGCCATTTAAAATAAAATTTCTGTTGACTTCCGGCTGCAGTTTGTATAATTTTCCGGTAGCCCACCAAGCCACATTTCCTTTTGCGTCGCCGTACATAATATTCAATCCGGGTGCGTGAATCATAGAGGCGCCTTTTTTAACGTCTTTCATATCATTTGCTCTTGAAATGACATAAAGAGCACCCAAAACTTCCACATCAAATTGGGTGTAAATCCAAGACATAGCAATGGGTTCGTTTTGCGTAATTGCATCAAGCGCATCGTTCATAATTGGGCCGTGACGCGAACTTCTTACTGTCACAATCTCATCTTCAGCATCCTTAACTTTGATGGTTTTCGTGATGGTTGTGTAAGTTTCAAATCCGGCAGGCGTTTTGTATTTTGTTGAATCTGTCGGGTGGTTTTCTTCTTTATAAAAATCGATATCGTCATTTTCGAACATCGTCAATCCGTAGGCGTAATTCCGGTTATGTCCCAATAATGGAAACGGAACACCCGCCAAATGATAGCCATACATTTCATAAACTGGCGTTACAATATGCGCTTCATACCAAACTGCAGGTTGCGAATAGCCAATGTGTGGATCGTTTGCAAAAAGCACTTTTCCTGTGGCAGATTTTTTTTGGGAAACTACCCAGCTGTTGCTGCCGATAAATGGAGGAACAGGCGACTTTTCCATCACCTCATTTACGCTTGCGACCATCTCTGAAAAATCGTTAATAGTTGATTTTGAATTTTTAATAATCGTGGTATTTGGATTGATTTCGATGTTCAGTTCCTTCAAATAATCATCACCCAATTTTTCTTTGAGGACAGTTAAAAGCGGATCCGTTTTTTGCGCCATCGCAAAACTGAAAGACATATAGCCCAAAATATTGTAGATGTCGTTTAATTGGTAAGGTTCTTTTTCGATGCCTATTAAAGTGAATTCAATGGGCGTTGGGCCGTTTTCAATAAATTGGTTTACACCATTTAAATACGCAGTTGCCAGTTTGTAAACTTCCCCATTTTTGTCCAATTTTTCAATGGATTTTTTGGAAGCTTCTTCAATGCCCAAACTCACAAAAAATCGATCGTTTTTGAGCATATCTTTGCCGAAAATTTCCGAGAGTCTTCCAGGCGCAATTCTTCGCATCAACTCCATTTGCCAAAGCCGGTCCTGTGCATGAACGTAGCCTAAAGCAGTTGTGGCATCTAATTGGTTTTGGGCGTAAATATGCGGAATTCCATAATCATCAAAATACGCAGAAGTCTCGTTTTCTATGTTTGATAAAGTGATTTGACCCAAATAATTGGGTTTTAAGCTGTTAAAATACATCCAGCCACCAATAAAAATCAGGACGATTAAAACACCAAAAATGAGTAATATTTTTTTTAGAATGCGCATTGTTGAAAATAGTTTAGTACAATTCAAATATAATATTTTATATCATATAAAATTTGATTCCGCTACTTTCAATTTAATTGAAGTTGAATTGCTAAACGGTTTACGTTGCGGTTTTTAAAATCCCCCAACGAAATCTTCTTTTTGGATAAAAACGATTAAAGATACCGCTCTTTAATCACTTTTAAATGATGCATTTGATGGCCGGCAATAATAAAACCCAAAGCTCTTACGGTCATGTCGCTTCCGTTTGCCGTACCCGACAATTGTAACATTTCATCGCTAAAACTTTTAAATAAGGAGATGCTTGCGCGGCGTGTGCAGCTAAATTCATCAATCAAATCATTGGAATTCCTGTCGTTTCCGTATGAGTTGTCAACATACCAGTTTTCATCAAAACCAGGCAATTCAGTGGCATCATTTCTTGAAAAACGCAAAGCTCTGTAACTCATAATTCGCTCTGTGTCAATTAAGTGCTGTAAAAGTTCTTTTATAGACCATTTTCCTTCATCATAGTGAAAAATCATTTTTTCTTCGGATAAATCTTTAAGGGTTTCCAGTAATTCTTCAGAAGAAGCCAGTAAAATTTCAAATAAATCCACATTTCCCAACATTGAAATGTAGCTTTTGTAATGCGGATTGTATTCGTTTTCGCTTAATTGGGATAAGTTTATCATTATGCTGAATTTCTGCTTGCGTTAATATTTCCAAACAAGGAGCGCGTTACCATTTTTTCATAAATCTTGATCAATTCAAGATCCGGATTTTCTTCATTTTGAAGTTCCTGAATTTTTAGTAAACCATACTGTTGAATGGTAAGCAAAGGTAACACAATATTCTCACGAATAACAATAGATGCTTTTCCAACCTGATTGCTTTGCATCAATTCATTATAATCGGAAAGTTTTAAAATAAGTCGTTTTGAGGTTTGGTATTCTGTGTAAATAATTTCCCAAAATTCCCCAAATTCTTCATCTTTCGCCATGTATTCCGTCAACTGAAAAAATGATTTTGTAAGTGACATCATACTGTTTCCGATCAATGTTCTAAAAAAATCAGAATTTTTATAGAAATGTTTCAATTTTTCAAATTCGCCGCTGTCTTCATATTTTTTTAAAGCCGTCCCAACACCATAAAATCCGGGAACATTTTGTTTTAACTGACTCCATGAACCTACAAAAGGAATGGCGCGCAAATCAGCAAAATTCAATTCTTTTGAACCGGAACGTTTGGATGGCCGACTGCCAATATTGGTCTTTGCGTAATATTTTAAAGTGCTCATGCGCTCCAAATACGGCATAAACTTCGGGTGATTTTTAAAATCGACATAAGCCTGGTAGCTTGTCAATGCCAAATCATCCATAATTTCAACATCGCTTTTTGTCATAATATTGTTGGCATTGCTAAACAATTCGTTCGAAATCCCAGCACTCAAAAGCTGTTCGAGATTGAATTGCGCAGAATCCAACGTGCCAAAATTGGAACTGATGGTTTGTCCCTGCACGGTTAATTGAATTTCTTCGTCTTCAATCGTTGGGCCTAAAGAAGCATAAAACTGGTGTGTTTTTCCGCCGCCACGTGCCGGAGGTCCGCCGCGACCGTCAAAAAATATGACTTTGATACCGTTTTTTCTGGAGATTTCTGTCAGCTTTTCTTTGGCTTGATAAATGCCCCAATTTGCCATTAAATAGCCGCCGTCTTTTGTTCCGTCAGAAAAACCAAGCATAATGGTTTGTTTGTTTCCCCTGTTTTTAAGGTGATTTTTATAAACGGGATTCACGTATAATTTTTCCATAACGCCAGTTGCGTTGGTTAAATCGTCAATGGTTTCAAAAAGCGGAATAATGTCAACGTTTATGTGATGGTTAAAGCCGCTTAAATTGAACATGGCAAAAGTTTCCATCATATTTAAAGCAGATTGATTGTTGCTGATAATATAGCGGTTTGCGCCGCGTTCGCCGTTATTTTTCTGAATGGTTTTTATGGCATGAATTGATCCTAAAGTTTTAACGACCATTTCATCATCAAAAGTTGAAACAGCAACATTTCCGGATACTTTTGATAAAATATCAATTTGCTGATCTTCATTAAGTTCCAAATAATTTTCAGGGAAAATAGCATTTCCTTTTTCTGATAACGTTTTTACAATTTGAACAAAAACATCGTGGTGTACGCGGCTGTCCTGACGAATGTCTAACGTCGCAAAATGGTAGCCAAACAAACGAACTTTATTGATAAAATCGTCTATTTCCTCCAAATATAATGATTGATGTCTACTGATAAGTACCTCTCTGATTTCGTTCAGTTTACCCAAAAATTCGTTTAACGGAATCATCGTGTTAACTTCTGTACTCACGCTATTTTCGAATAAAATAGCTTCCAATGCGGCAATAGATTCCTCAACGCCGGCAAAAGTCAGGCGTCTTTTAAGTAAACGGATATCGCGATGGTAATTTTTTAGGATGGTTTGTTTTAAGCGTTTTGCAACATCCAGCGTAATTTCCGTGGTCACAAACGGATTCCCGTCCCGGTCGCCTCCCGGCCAAAAACCAAGGTTAATAATCTCATTGTCGATTGGCTTATTGTCGAAAATATTGCTTTGTATATAGTTGTAAACACCCGACACCGAATGGTAAAATACGTTTTCCAAATACCAGATCAAGCTTACGGCTTCATCAAAAGGCGTTGGTTTTACGTGTTTAAAAAATGGCGTTTTTCCCAATTGTGCCAACAATTGATTTATTTTCAGCAAATCGTTTTGTTGAATGGCTTCGGTTAAATCGGTGATGATTCCTAAAACGGCTCCCGGATAAAATTGGGTTGGATGCGCGGTTAAAACCACCCGAACCTTAAAATTTTCCAAATGCTTTTTTAATGCTTCTTTTTTATTTTCCAATGAAGCAGTTTCTTTGCTGTTTCGCAAAGTTCCCACGCCATCCATATTATTTACAACTGGAAATGCCGCATCTTCAATGGCGTCAAACAGCACTACCTGGCGCTCAATATATTGTATAAAACGAAAAAGTAAATTTATCTTATCTTTTTCCGACGGATTTGTGTGATAGGCTTTAAAAAAATCCTCAACAATTTCGCTCGGGTTTTTTTTATTGGAGAAACCATTTTCGCAAACTTCGTGAAAAAGCGGCAGCATAACGCCGGTTTTTGTGATGGCATCAAAAGGCAATGTCATAAAAATACTGTTGTAAATACGGTATTTTGCCAATACGTTTTCGTTGAATCGGGTAAGTTTAGGTAGTTTGTGCATAATTTAAAATTCAAGCTTGAAAATTACAAAAGCTTGCTTACATAGCTGTTTTTAAAATGTTAATTTAACGAAATCGTTATTTTTGTGCAAGAAATTTATTTCCGAATAAATCGACATTATTATTTTTCTTTGTGAATCTTCGTGGCTCTTTGTGAAACTTTGTGCAATAATTTAGATAAAAATAATCGACAAAAACCTGAAACTATTAGAACTTCAGACTTTTTCAACTCCCAACTTCGGTCTTCTGACTTCCGTCTTCTGACTTCTGACTTATTTTTAAAATTTTTGAAGTAGATCTTGTGACTTTAAATCGGTCGTCCATCCGTTTTCCTACTACCCAAATGATGTCGTTTTTAGAACACAACAGCCACGCATTTTCTTTGTCGATCAGTGAACATTTTTCATCCTTAAAAAACTTGCTTACTTTCTTTTTTCCATTCAATCCAATAGGGAAAAAGAAATCTCCTTTTTGCCATTTTCTAAGGATTAAAGGAAATTCAATTTTATCAAAATCTATGGAAATGGTGTTTTTATCATCAAAAATAAGTTCCTTCAACACTTTATTCTGATGGTTTTTTGTGTCAAAAGGAATAGCGACCGTTTCCAATTTCAATGCAATTGGCACATTGATTTCACTTGTGTTTTCTGAAATTTCAAAATAGTCAGTTTCTTCTTGTTTCAGCCTATCAGATAAAATCAATACTTCCCGGTCTTTCAGCAATCGATGTGTTTTGCTATAAACCTGTTTTCCGCTTTGGCATTCCAATAAATCGGCAACATCGTTCCATTCCGTAAATCCGTAATCTTTTAAAATTTCAAACAAATAGATTTTAGGGTTGCTCAGTTTTTTTAATTCTGGAATGTTGAAATGCACTTCTTTTTTGTGGATCTTGGTGGTTTTTTCTTTCACATTCTGAATGCGGTCTTTTACGATTTGCTGACTTCCCTTTAAATTTTCCAAGGTGTTGTTAAAAGTGTCCAGCAAATTAGGATTTAGTTCTATTAAAACCGGAACCACTTTGTGCCTAATTTTATTTCTTACATACCTGATGGAAGAATTGGTACGGTCTTCCCGCCATTCTATCTTTTTTTTGGTGGCGTACACCAAAATTTCGTTTCGGGTAAAAATCATAAAAGGCCGCACAATATTTCCCTGAATTTCTGGAATTCCAGTTAATCCGTCCAGTCCCGTTCCACGCGTAAAATTGATCAGAAAAGTCTCCAAAACATCATCTTTTTGATGGCCAGTTATAATAAAATCGATATTGTTTTCTTTGGCAATTTTTTGAAACCAATCATATCGTAAATCACGTGCTGCCATTTGGGTTGAAATCCCTTTTTCTTCGGCATACGCCTGAGTATCAAATTTTATGCTATGGGTTTGAATCTGCAGCTTTTCACCTAAAGCTTTCACAAATATTTCATCTTCATTGCTTTCTTTTCCACGCAATGAAAAATTGCAATGCGCCAATGAAATCTTAAAATGTAACTTGTGAAATAAATGCGTTAAAACCACGCTGTCTATACCTCCGGAAATAGCAATAAGAAGGTTTTTATCCCGTAAAAATGAAAATTTAACATTGATATGATCTATTAATTCAGCTTTCATAATTTTGTAAATATAATTATTTAGCGTTTAATAAAACGTGTTTCATCGCTTTTGCTTTTAATAAACATTCTTCATATTCTTTTTCGGGAATTGATTTTGCTGTAATGGCGCCGCCAACCGAATAGGAAACATATTTTTTGGTGGTATTGTATAAAATACTGCGGATAATAACATTGAAATCGAAATCACCGTTTGGCGTGAAATAACCGACGGCGCCCGAATACAATCCGCGTTTGGTTTCTTCCAATTCCTCAATTATTTTCATGGCCGAAATTTTTGGAGCTCCCGTCATGCTTCCCATCGGAAACGTATTTTTTATAAGATCAACAGGGTGAAGATCCTTTTTTACCGAACAGGAAACGGTCGAAATAAGATGATGCACTTGTTTAAAAGTGTAAACCTTGCAAAGTTCATCCACTTTTACGGATCCTTTTGCCGCAAATCGGGAAAAATCGTTGCGCACCAAATCCACAATCATAATATTTTCTGCACGTTCTTTTTGGTTATTTTCCAACGCGGCAATCAGTTTTTCGTCCGCAGCTTTTATGGTAGCTCTTTTTTCAGTTCCTTTTATGGGCTGTGAAATTAAGCGTTCGCCATCTTTTTTCAGATAACGCTCGGGCGATGCCGACAATAAATAATTGTTATTTAACTTCAAAAATGTCGCAAAAGGCGGTTTGGAAATTTCATTTAGATTCTGATAAACTTCCACCGGATCAATCACTGAATTTTCGCTGTAAAACTCCTGGCAAAAATTGGCTTCATAAATGTCGCCTCTGTGAATATGTTTTAAAAGCGTGTTTAATTTTTTGTGATAATCGTCTTTATGGATTCGGAGTTTTATTTTGATATTGGTTATTGGTTGCTGGTTGCTGGTTGTTGGTTTTTGTTGAATTTGCTGTAAATCAGTTTTTATTTCATTTTCAAACGCTGAAATGTATTTTATTTCAACCGTATTTTGGTTGATAAAAAACAATTTTTTAGGCTGAAAGAAGAACAAATCGGGAAAATGCAATCCGTCGAAATTAGAAGAAGTCAAGTTTTCAACGTCATTTTTTAAATCGTAACTCAGATAACCAAAAATAAAGTCGTTTACTTCTGATTGGTATTTCTTTAATTGAGAAAACGCGTTTTCATAGGAAGTTTCAATTTTTGAAACCGCATCAACAGCCAAAACAGCATCAAAATTTGAATATTTTTGATCGTAATTATTGCTGTCCAGCCAAACCGCAATTTCAAACTGCTGCGCCCAAATCAAAAGTTGCGTTTTAAATTCGGAAACATCCTTTACCTGAAATTGAATACTTGTTCTTTTCAAACTTAAAAAATTGAAAGTCAAAAGTTTGAAAGTCAAAAGACAAAAATCAGCGTTGTGAGTTCAATTTATAAAATTAATTTCACAATAACCAACAACCAATAACTTATAACCAATAACTTAATAACTAACTATGAATCGCCCTGTCATTCACCGCCAAACAAGCTTCCTTAAAAGCTTCGGTATAGGTTGGATGCGCGTGCGATGAACGTGCAATATCTTCCGATGATGCTCTAAATTCCATTGCAATCACCGCTTCGGCAATCATATCGGCTGCCCTGGCGCCAATCATATGAACGCCTAAAATTTCATCAGTTTTTGCATCGGCCAATACTTTTATCATTCCGTCGGTATCCATACTTGCCCGCGCTCTTCCCAAAGCACGCATCGCAAAAGTCCCCGATTTATAATTCACGCCGGCTTCTTTTAATTGTTCTTCCGTTTTGCCAACTGCTGCAACTTCTGGCCAGGTATAAACCACATTCGGAATTAAATTGTAATCGATATGCGGTTTTTGTCCGGCAATCAATTCTGCAACCAAAGTGCCCTCTTCTTCAGCCTTGTGAGCCAGCATAGCACCTTTTACCACATCGCCAATGGCGTAAATGTTAGCGACATTGGTTTGCAATTGTTCGTTGGTTTCAATTTGTTCTTTTTCGTTTACTTTGATGCCAATAGTTTCCAATCCCAACCCATCGGTATAAGGTTTTCTTCCTACAGAAATTAAGGTATAATCGCCTTTAAATTCAACCGGATTTCCTTTTTTGTCTTCAGCTACCACCACAACTTCTTTACCTTTACTTACTGCGGAAGTCACTTTGTGGCCTGTATAAAATTTGAGTCCTTGTTTTTTTAACGATTTTTGCAATTCTTTGGAAAGCATCGCGTCCATTCCGGGCGTAATGGTTGGCATATATTCAATCACAGAAACTTCGGCACCCAAACGGCTATAAACAGAACCCAGCTCCAAACCGATAACGCCGCCACCAATAACGATTAGATGTTTCGGAATTTCAGTTAAGCTCAAGGCTTCTGTGGAGGTGATGATTCTTTTTTTATCCATTTTAATAAATGGCAGCATCGCAGGTTTTGAGCCAGTTGCTATAATGATGTTTGTAGCTTCAATTTTTTCTGAAGTTCCGTCGGTTTTTGATATAGTAATATGAGTAGCATTGACAAAACTGCCAACACCTTCAAAAACGGTGACTTTATTTTTATCCATTAAAAAATTTATGCCGCCTGATGTTTGGTCCACAACTTCCTTTTTACGGGCAATCATTTGTTCAAAATTTATTTTCAAACCGGATACTTCAATTCCGTGCGTGGCAAAATGTTTGGTGGCATCATAATAATGGTGCGAAGAATCAAGCAATGCTTTCGACGGAATACAGCCCACATTTAAACAAGTGCCGCCCAAAGTGTTGTATTTTTCAATAATGGCAGTTTTTAATCCCAATTGTGCGCAACGAATTGCGGCAACGTAGCCTCCAGGTCCCGAGCCAATAATGGCAACATCATATTTTTCCATAAGTTTTAATCTTGTTGTTTGCAAAAATAGGATTTTTATTTAGCTATTTATACAGAAGTTGCTATTTTGTAAATAGGAACGTGATGTTCGCTGTTTTATTAATTAAAATACTGAAAATAAGTAAATTAGAAAAAAAAATTAACAAAAATAAGCAGTAATGTAACAAATGTTACTTTTACACATTTGCATTTTAGGGTCTTTTTTTTACCATTTATTTATAAATATCGACCGTTTGTTAAGTTGCTTAAAAATAACGAGTTACGTGTATTATTTATTGAAAGTTCCTTATTACATTTGTTATGTCAAATGAAAGTTGTGCCCCACAAAATTCATAAATTTTTTGCCCCACATATAGTAATGCTAAGGAGCATTGTCTATAAAACATTATCCAAAATAATGATTTAATTGCTTAACAGAATGCGTTTTTGCGACCCTGTATTTTTGGGTTTCAATACAGAATTATTTAAATAAAAAGATTATGAAAAAAATTACTCTTATTAATTTAGCGACTTTTTTAGTTTTGTTGTTTTCGACA
>JAVVEF010000079.1:4729-13504 GCA_032251275.1 Lutibacter sp. | reverse complement strand
AAAAATGATTTTAAATTGATGAATACTTGACGGTAAAATTGTTTGTGAACAGCTGCTTTTTTAGTTTTCAGCAATTTTTTAAAACCGTTGTCGCTAAAACTTTTATGCTCCGCAACAATTGCTTGCCGAAAATCCAAAACTGGGTTTATGGCTAATTTTTCTTCCAAACTATTTGCAAAATGGTCAACCAACTCTGCCCTAACCTCAATCCACTCAATGCCACAAGCGGCAATGTAGCGATCAATTTGCTGCATTTGTTCTTTGGAAAGTTTCATAGTTTTAGCAATTTTATGGTGTTATTTATGCAAACTTCGGATTTACAATTGTTTGCATTGTTCTTAAAAATTCCTCCATTTCTGCCAAACGGCTTACAGTTTCTTTAGTGCCATTTTCGGTTAATTTATAATATTTACGCAAGCGATTGTCAACCATGGCAACTTCAACATCCAGCAACCCTTCAGCTTCCAATTTATGCAACGCAGGATATAACGCGCCTTCCGTTATTTGCAAATCGCCATTGGTAAGTTCTTTTACTTTTTGGGTAATTTCATAACCATACATTTTATCGTTCTCTTCAAGTAACTTTAAAATAATGGTCTGCAAAGAACCCTTATATAATTTCTGATTTCCCATTTCAATGATTTACGCGCTTTTTTGAAATTCAAATATATACATAATTTTCTTATGTATGTTAGACTTGGATGATTTTTCACAAAAAAATATATTTAGTTTCGCTATTTTTGTAATCTAAAAATTGAACATGTCGAAATTTCACGCACTCACTATAAAAGAAATTAAAAAAGAAACTTCTGATGCAGTTTCCATATTATTTGATATTCCCAATGAGTTAAAAGAAGCCTTTAAATTTGTTGCCGGACAATATATTAACATCAAAAAAAACATTGCCGGCACAGAATTACGCAGGGCCTATTCCATTTGTTCCGCACCAAACAGCGGCGAATTACGCATTGCTTTAAAAGCGGTTGACAACGGAGCCTTTTCTGTTTTTGCCACCACCATTTTAAAAGAAGGTGATATTTTGGATGTATCAAAGCCCGAAGGGAAGTTTGTGTTAGAAACGGATTCGGCAACAACAAAAAATTATCTTGGCATTGTAGCCGGAAGCGGAATTACACCAATTATGTCCATGATAAAAGCAGTAATAACAGAAGAACCAAACAGTACTTTTACGCTAATTTATGGCAACAAAACAACCGCCGACACTATTTTTAAAGATGAAATAATCCTTTTGCAAAATACATATCCAGCACAATTTAAAGTGCAATATGTTATTAGTAGAGAAAAAAATGAAGCTGCTATATTTGGAAGAATTGACAAAGGAAATCTCAATTTTATACTAAAAAACAAGTTTAAAAACACCTCTTTTGATGCCGCTTTTTTATGCGGGCCGGCAACGATGATTCAAACGGCAAAAAAAACATTGACAGAAAATGGTTTGGATGAAAATAGCATACATTTTGAGTTGTTTACGCCACCAGTTATTTCTGAAAGTGAAGTACATATTGATTTTGAAGGAACTTGCGACATTATGGTAATTCTTGACGATGAAGAAACTACGTTTGAAATGGACACAAAAACTACCATTTTAACCGCCGCTTTAAAAGAAGGTTTGGATGCGCCTTATTCTTGCCAAGGCGGGATTTGCAGCAGCTGTCTGGCCAAAGTGACAGCAGGAAATGCAGTCATGGAAAAAAATTCCATTTTAAGCGATGCCGAAATCAAGGATGGTTTCATTTTAACTTGCCAGGCACATCCAACAACACAAAAAATCACCATTGATTACGACAATGTTTAATAAATTATAGTAATTTCACATTTTAGTAAACAAAATTTATGACTTTTTTCGAACTTAAAGAAGCGATAATTATTGGTTTTTTCCTTTCCTTTATGATTGGTCCCGTTTTTTTTACGTTAATTCAAACCAGCATTGTTAAAGGTGCTCGTGCCGCTTTTTCATTTGATTTAGGCGTTGTTTTAAGCGATATTGTGTTTATTTTAATCGCATACTATGGCAGCAAAAGCCTTCTTGAGGAAATTAAAGACGATTCCCGTTTATTTTGGGTTGGCGGATTAATTTTGTTGGTTTATGGCCTAATTACTTATTTGGATAAAAGTCAAAAAAGAGTCATACAGGATGAAACTTTGGTGCTTCCGGAAAAAACAAATTATAAAAAACTGTTTTTAAAAGGGTTTCTCCTCAATTTTATCAATGTTGGCGTATTGGCTTTTTGGCTGGGAATGATTGTCATTGTTGGCTCTAATCTGGAAATGAATCCAGCCAAAATATTTAATTATTTTACGCTGATTATTGTTAGCTATTTAATTACCGATATAGGCAAAATATTATTGGCCAAACAACTGATTAAGAAATTAACGCCGGCGGTAACCTACAAAATAAAACGCGCTATGGGCATTATGCTCATGGTTTTTGGACTTGTTTTAATCTTAAAAGGATTTATTCCGAAAGAAAAACTGCATTTTAAAAACGGCATCGAAAAATCAGCAAAAATTCAATTATACTTGCAGACTGATTTCAGATTTACCCAATGACAAAAATTTCTTCCAAAAAACAACAAGCAAAAATTTTAAGAATCTTCAGAAAAGTACACAGAGCAACTGGCGCGCTACTTTTTATATTTTTCTTTATTATCGCTATTACAGGGATCATTTTAGGATGGAAAAACCATAGCAGCGGACTTATTATACCCAAATCATACGAAGGAACTTCAACCAACCTAAAGCTTTGGTTGCCCTTAGACAGTTTGCACGACAAAGCCAATTTTATTTTACATGAGTCTGTTTCTTCAGATTTATCTTTAGAACTCGACCGGATTGATGTAAGAAATAATAAAGGAATTGTAAAATTTGTGTTTAAAAATCATTATTGGGAAATTCAACTGGACGGCGCAACGGGAAATCTTATTAACATTGGCAAAAGACACTCCGATTTTTTTGAAAATATCCACGACGGGTCTATTCTCGATCGCTATTTTTACACTTCAAACGGTCAAATCAAATTAATTTATACCACAACAATGGGATTGGCATTATTGCTTTTTACGGTTACCGGTTTTTGGCTTTGGTATGGACCAAAAAGAATGAAACGCATTAAAAGTTAAGTTTTTTTCTCCTTTTTGATTAAACTTTAAATTTCAATCTATTTTGCTGATTAAAATCAATCCAACCTACAATATGTTTTGTAAATTTGAGTGTGTTTTTATGCTTTAAACATCTCTAATTTATGTCAGTATCCAACTTCAACATAAAAGGTCTTTCACAAAAAGAAGTGCAGGCATCAAGGGAAAAATATGGATCTAACACCTTAAATCTCAAAAATGACAGCGGTTTTCTATATTCCTTAAAAGGCCTTTTGAAAGAACCTATGATTATTTTATTATTGGTCACATCTTCCATCTATTTTATTAGCGGCGAAATTGATGACGGTATTTTTTTGGCCGGTGCCATTATATTGATTGCAGCCATTTCACTATTTCAGGAATCAAGAAGCAGAAATGCTTTAGACAAATTAAAAGAATATTCGCAGCCAATTTCTAAAGTAATAAGAGACGGTAAAGTTGAAGAAATAAAAAGTAAAGAAATTGTGATAGGCGATTTTTTAATGGTCGAAGAAGGCACAACCATCGCCGCCGACGGAATCATTGTTCATTCCAACGATTTTTCTGTCAATGAATCCATTTTAACAGGTGAATCTTTAGCGGTTTATAAAAAGGGCACTTCTAAAACCGCTTCAATATATAAAGGAACCACGGTTACAAGCGGTTTGGCGATAGCAAAAGTCGATGCAATCGGAAACAATACGGAACTGGGGAAAATCGGAAAAAGTTTAGAGACCATAAAGGAAGAAAAAACACCGTTAGAAAACAAAATAAACAATTTTGTTGAAAAAATGGTCATCTCGGGTGCCATTGTATTTTTGATTGTTTGGGCTCAAAACTACGCCAAAACTTTCGATATTTTAGACAGTTTGCTAAAAGCCCTGACACTTGCCATGAGCATTTTACCTGAAGAAATTCCCGTGGCATTTACCACCTTTATGGCTCTTGGAGCCTGGCGGCTGATGAAAAATGGGGTCGTGGTAAAACAAATGAAAACTGTTGAAACATTGGGAAGCGCCACCGTAATTTGTGTTGACAAAACAGGTACCATTACCATCAACAAAATGAGTTTGACAAGGCTTTTCGTGCCTTCGCTGAAAAAAATATCAATCTTTGAAAAAAATATTAGCCCTGAAGAAAAGGAACTTGTTAAATTGGCGATGTGGGCAAGCGAACCCATTCCTTTTGACGGCATGGAAAAGGAATTGCACAAAGCTTCTTCAACACTTTTTTCGAAGGATGAAAGACCTAATTATAAGATGATTCACGAATATCCGTTGGAAGGAACGCCACCAATGATGACACATATTTTTGAAAATGAATCAGGGAAAAGAATCATCGCCACAAAAGGCGCTCCAGAAGCCATTATAAATGTTTGCGGACTTACGGAAACAGAAAAACAAGAAATAAACACTGCTTTTAATACTATGGCCAATGAAGGTTTTAGGGTTTTAGGTGTGGGAGAAGCCAATTTTGAAGGAAATAATTTCCCCAAAACTCAACAGGAATTTCAATTCGAGTTTAAAGGTTTGGTCGCTTTTCACGATCCGCCAAAAAAAAATATCCAGGCTGTTTTTGAGGCTTTTTACGCTGCCGGAATTTCAGTTAAAATTATTACGGGCGACAATGCCGAAACAACGGCAGCCATTGCCAAGCAAGTGGGATTTAAAGGTTACGAAAAAAGCATTTCAGGAGAAGAACTTATGGAATTAACCGATTCCGAATTGCAAAAAATAGTGCTCAAAACCAACGTTTTTACACGCATGTTCCCTGAGGCAAAATTAAAAATCATCAACGCCCTTAAAGCCGAAAACCAAATTGTGGCGATGACCGGCGACGGCGTAAATGACGGACCTGCATTAAAAGCCGCACATATTGGAGTTGCCATGGGAAAAAGAGGAACCGAAATTGCGAAACAGGCTGCTTCCTTAATCTTGCTGGAAGACGATTTATCTAAAATGGTTAATGCTGTTGCCATGGGCAGAAAAATTTATGCAAATCTTAAAAAAGCCATTCAGTACATTATTTCCATCCATATTCCAATTATTTTAACCGTGTTTATTCCGTTGGCTTTGGGCTGGGTTTATCCGGCTATTTTTTCTCCCGTTCATATTATTTTTATGGAACTCATTATGGGGCCAACCTGCTCCATCATTTACGAAAATGAACCGATGGAAAAAAATGCGATGCTTCAGCCGCCTAGGCCTTTTACACTCACTTTTTTTAATTGGAAAGAATTGGTTACAAGCATCATTCAAGGCTTGGTCATTACTACAGGCGCTTTGTTCATATATCATTATGCAGTAAATCAGGGATTTAATGAAGCAATTGTAAGAACCATGGTTTTTACCGTTTTAATTGCCGCAAACATATTTTTAACCTTGGTGAACCGTTCTTTTTACTATTCCATTTTTACCGTGATGAAATACAAAAATAATATGGTTTTAATGATTGTAAGCATCACTGCAATTATTACGTCAATGCTTATTTACATTGCACCATTGGCAAATTTCTTTCAATTTGAAAAACTAAATTCAACCCAATTAATTTTTAGCGTGACAGCAGGTTTTATATCCGTTCTTTGGTATGAAGCCGTAAAGTGGCAGAAACGAAAAAGGCAGATCATTTAGATATTAGATTTATTTTTAATTACAGCAGCTATTTTTTAGGCTGAATTTTATTACGTGCAGCATTTTGCGTTAAGGATAGCAGCGGAAAACCTTTTTGCTCTTTTCAGCGAAAAAAGTTTGGAGCGAATAGCCAGGCCCGCAGGGAACGCCCAAAATAATGAGATTTAAATTGATGTATTTCTTAGAACTAAACTATTTGAATTGACCGCTACATTTAACTTATTTTCAATTCAAAAAAGCCATACTTTTGTAAAAAGGTGTCCTTTAAAATAAAAGATGCCTGAGAAAATTCCTTAAAAACAAAGAAAATGGAAAAAAGCGGATGGGTTCAAACCATAGTTATTGCTTGTTCAATAGTGGCTGCGGGGTATTTTATTGGCAACACCTATAAAAACGGAAAAGCATTTGAACGTTCTGTTCAGGTAAAAGGCTTATCGGAAAAACAGGTAAATGCCGATTTGGCTGTTTGGCCAATTAGCATCACTATTGCAGGAAATGACTTAAATGTATTAAAAAACGAACTGGAAAAACAAAATAAAGACATCAAAAACTTTTTTTTGAAGGAAGGATTTTCCGAAAAAGAATTGAACAGCGGCACCACAAACATTAACGATTCAAAAGCTGTTTTATATGGCGGCGACAACCAGAACAGGGAATTCAGATATATCGCAAGTTCCGATTTTACAGTGAGAACCGGCGATATAGAGAAGCTTCAAAAAGCGCTCACAAACTCCTTGGAACTTATTTCAAAAGGCATTTTAATCAGTTCAAAAAATACGTGGCAACCCATTCAGTACAGTTTTTCGGGATTGAATAAACTAAAACCCGAAATGATTGAAGAAGCAACAAAAAATGCTCGGGAAGTCGCAGAAAAATTTGCACTCGATTCCAATTCCAAAGTCACTAAAATTAAAAGCGCCAAACAAGGACTTTTTTCCATCAACGATTTGGACCAAAACACCTCCGACATAAAAATTGTAAGGGTGGTTTCCACTATTGAATACCAACTTGAAGATTAGGCAACTATGAAGGGATTTTTTAAGAAACTTTTTAAATGGATTTTTAAAGCTATCATTTTTTTTATGGCACTTTCGGTTTTTTCAGTGATTGTTTTTCGCTGGATTCCGGTTCCGTTTACGCCTTTAATGCTTATTCGCAATATGGAACAATGGAGCAAAGGCGAAAAAGCGCCATTTGAGCACGATTGGGTTTCCATAAATAAAATTTCACCAAATTTGGGCAAAGCCGTAATTGTGAGCGAAGACCAAAAATTTATGGAACATTTTGGGTTCGATTTTGAAGCCATTGAAAAAGCTTTTGAAAAAAATAAAAAAAGAAAACGCATCAAAGGCGGAAGCACGATATCGCAGCAAACCGCAAAAAACGTGTTTCTTTGGCCGCAGCGAAGCTATGTTCGCAAAGGTTTTGAGGTTTATTTTACCTTTTTAATTGAAGTTTTTTGGAGCAAAGAACGCATTTTAGAAGTATATTTAAATAGCATAGAAATGGGAAATGGCATTTACGGCGCCGAAGCTGCAGCGCAACATTGGTTTAGAAAACCGGCGGCCAACCTTTCCAGATATGAAGCGGCTTCTATCGCTGCCATATTGCCAAATCCAAGAAAATATAGGGCAACACGCTCTTCGGGTTACATTGAAAACAGAAAAAATTGGATTTTAAGACAAATGAATTATTATGGTCCGCTTAATTTTGATTGATAAAACTTCTATTTTAAAATTTGTCATTGTTAATAATCAAGAAACTATTTTACGGCAATATCAAGAGTGTCAATGATTGCTCTTATTAATCTTAAATAGGTGCATTATCATTCAATAAAAAACCCTCTATAAATCTTTAAATAAAGACAATTGAGGGTTTTTATTTGGCTTTTTTAATGATGAATTTTATTGCTTGAGATAATGATTGTGTCTCTAATATTTAAATTTTTATGATAATTTCCTAGCCTATTTTCCTTTATTCTTCACAAATTTCTCTAACCAATTATCTTGTTCCCAAAGCATGTGCATAATACTTTCTCTTGCGGCATAACCATGACTTTCCTTTGGAAGCATAACCAGTCGAACGGGCGCTCCAAGTCCTTTCAAGGCGTTGAAATAACGCTCGCTCTGCATCGGGAATGTACCGGAATTGTTGTCGGCTTCTCCATGAATTAAAAGCAATGGTGTTTTCATTTTATTGGCATGCATAAAAGGAGACATCGTGTTGTAAATTTCTGGCGCTTCCCAATAATTGCGTTCTTCTCCTTGAAATCCAAATGGTGTAAGTGTTCTGTTGTAGGCGCCACTTCTGGCTATGCCTGCGGCAAAAAGATTGGAATGCGAAAGCAAATTTGCGGTCATAAATGCGCCATAACTATGTCCACCAACAGCAACACGTTCCCTGTCAATATATCCCAAAGTATCTACGGCATCTATTCCTGCTTTTGCATTTGCTACCAATTGAGGCAGAAAAGTATCATTAGGTTCTTCACCATTTACCCCTACAATGGGAAAGGCCGCATTGTCTAAAACCACATAGCCACGATTTACCCAATATATGGGAGAGCCATAACTTGGATAGGTAAATTGGTTGCTGCTGCTTGTAACTTGGGCGGCGCTTGCGGCATCAACAAACTCTCTTGGATAAGCCCACATGATCATAGGCATTTTTTCTTTTTTGGTTTTGTCATAACCCACCGGCAAATACAATGTGGCCGAGAGTTCCAAACCATCGTCTCTTTTGTAAGTGATAACCTCCTTATGCACATCTTGGATGGCCTTAAACGGGTTTTCAAAGGAAGACAATTGGTTCAATTCTCTTGTAAAAATATTTTTCAAATAGAAATTAGGAAAAATATTGTTGCTCTCTAAACGAATAAGCACCATTCCTTTTTCCAAATCAATCATTCTGATAATGCTCTCCAACATTTCTCCTTTTTCAGCTTGGTAAAGACGCGTTGTATTGTTTTCGCTTAAGTCATATTTATCCACAAAAGGCAACTTTCCTTC
>JAVVEF010000079.1:0-4629 GCA_032251275.1 Lutibacter sp. | reverse complement strand
GGACCGGTTTGCACGGCCATAAATCCCTGTGGAAGTTCTTCAATTAAAGGAACATCAACAATGGTTTTTACTAAATTCCCTTTACTGTCATAAACATTATAGGAGGTTGGAAATCTAGAAAACGGAACGATGTAAGAAAAAGGTCTTTTTATTTCTGTGATCAAGAAATAGTTGCCATCTGGTGAAATCGAAATGTTTCGGTACAAAGAAACATCTTTCCATTTGGTTTTTTTTCCGTCCAATGTAACTTTCCAAAGTTCCGACTTCGCCAAGGTTTCAAAATTGGCTTCATCATTGGTGTTTTTCAATAAATCTTGATAGGTTCTGTTTTGTGCTTTCTGCCCTTCTTCGTTTACCGAAATAATTGGTCCGACAGGAACTACATTTTCAGTGTTGATAAGTGGCTTTCTGTTTACGGGCAAAAATTTTGCCAATAAACCCGAATCGTCTTTCAGCCAAGTAACCGGATTTCCCATATTGGCATTAAGGTTTGCATCAGTGAGTTTGGTTGCTTTTCGTTTGTCATAATCAATTACCCAAAGTGAAACGCCTGTTTCTGTAGTATTAATAAATGCTATTTTATCCTGGGCATTTGACCAGTTGATATCAGTGATTTTTGGGTTCACCGGCATTCCGGAAACAGGAATTTCCGTTTTTGTTTTTACATCAAAAATACTGATGTTGTTAAAATTTCTGGATCGGCTTCCGCTATTTGTTTTTGGGTTGATACGCAATCCGGCCAAACGCAATTCGTTTTCCGAAAGCTCTTCGATGGACATATACTGATTTCTGTAAATCAGAATAGCTTTTGTGCCATCAAAACTGATGTTCATTGATGGGGGCATCTGCACATCCGCCAAAGATAAAATATCCGGATGCGGCGTTTGATACTTTAAATCAATTTGGGCAAAAGTTACTGTTGAAATAAATAATGCAACGAAGAAAAATAAGTTTTTAAATGCCATAAATATAAGTTTTTAAGTGAAAGCGTTGATTCTCAAAAATAAGAAAAAAAGATGAAATTAAATTATAATTAAAAAAACCGAAACAAAATAAATTTTGTTTCGGTTTGATTTAAATTTGACAATTAAATAAGGTTAAACTTCTCAGAATAACTCAATTTAATCAGCAATAAAATTATTTATTTTCAGCATAAAGTTTCGCAACATAATCCCAGTTAATCACATTGTAAAAATGCTCAATATAATCAGGTCTTCTGTTTTGGTAATGCAGGTAATAAGCATGTTCCCAAACATCCAATCCCAAAATAGGAAAACCGCCACAACCAATGTCCGGCATTAAGGTATTGTCCTGATTTGCCGTAGAACAAACCTCAACTTTTCCTCCTTTGTGAACGCATAGCCAAGCCCATCCAGACCCAAATCGTGTCGCGGCAGCCTTGGAAAAAGTTTCTTTAAACTCCTCAAAAGATCCAAAAGCAGTGTCAATGGCAGCAGCCAGTTCGCCAGTTGGTTTTCCGCCTCCGTTTCGAGACATTACATTCCAAAAAAGACTGTGATTGTAAAAACCGCCTCCGTTATTTCTTACTGCGGTATTGTTCATATCCAATCCGGATAAAATAGCTTCAATAGATTTTCCTTCTAAAGCTGTTCCTGCGATCGCATTGTTTAAATTATTGGTGTACCCTGCATGGTGTTTTCCATGGTGAATTTCCATGGTTCTTGCATCAATATTTGGTTCTAACGCGTCGAAAGCATACGGTAATTTCGGTAATTCAAAGGCCATAATCATGTGTTTTAGTTAAACTTAAATATATTCAAAGGTACCAAACCCTTTTCGTTTTATAAAATCAAATGTACTTATAGTTGTATTGTTAAATGTTATAAAGCCCCCTAGCCCCCAATGTCATTAAGTTAAGGATATTTGTCATTCCGACAAAGGAGGAATCACATCAATCTGGCTAACCATTATGAGATTCCTCGTGCCTCGGAAGGACAAAAAAAGGGCGTCAAAGTCTTAACTTAATGACATTGCCCTAGCTCCCGAAGGGGGAATAACGCGTATAAAATGTTCCGCAAACATTTTCAGTGCAACATAGCAAGAAACTGTAGGGGATTAATGCAATGATACAAGCAGAAGCGTTGAGGAAATCTATATCAGGAACGTACAGCTTCTGTCTTTCGACTTCCGTCTTCTGACTTTTCTGAAATCGCTTTCGTAAAAAACCACAACCCTGAACTTAAATTCCCTTATATTTGTGGTATAAATTTTTTTTAAGATGAAAACACTACAAGACATTAATTTTAAGGATAAAAAAGCACTAATTCGCGTTGATTTTAACGTGCCTTTAGACGAAAATTTTAGGGTGACTGATGCCACCAGAATTGCAGCTGCAAAACCAACAATCGATAAAATTTTAAAAGATGGAGGAGCGGTTATTTTAATGTCGCATTTGGGAAGGCCAAAAGGTATTGAAGCCGAATATTCCCTAAAACACATTGTTAATGAAGTGTCTGATATACTTGGAGTTTCTGTGAAATTTGTTTCGGATTGTGTAGGGGAAGTTGCGGAAAAAGCTTCAGAAGATTTAAAAATGGGCGAAGTTTTGCTGCTTGAAAATTTGCGTTTTCATGCAGAAGAAGAAAAAGGTGATGAGGCATTTGCCAAAAAACTTTCAAAATTAGGAGACGTATATGTAAACGATGCATTTGGAACAGCGCATAGAGCCCACGCTTCCACCACCATTGTGGCGAAATTCTTTCCTGAAAATAAATGTTTCGGCAGTTTGTTGGCGCAAGAGATTATCAGCATCAAAAAAGTGTTAGAAGACAATGAAAAACCGGTATTGGCAATTTTAGGAGGCGCAAAAGTTTCTTCAAAAATTACGATTATCGAAAATATTTTAGATAAAGTAGATCATCTAATTTTAGGCGGAGGTATGAGTTTTACCTTTGTGAAAGCACTTGGAGGCAAAGTTGGAAATTCTATTTGTGAAGATGACAAAAAAGAATTGGCGCTTGAAATATTAAAGAAAGCAAAAGAAAAAGGCGTTCAGGTACATATTCCTGTTGACGTAATTGCCGCAGATGATTTTAACAACGATGCACATACGCAAATATGCGATATCGATAAAATTCCCGACGGATGGCAAGGGTTGGATGCCGGACCAAAATCAAGAGAAATTTTTCATAAAGTGGTGATGGAATCTAAAACCATTCTTTGGAACGGACCGTTGGGCGTTTTTGAAATGGAAAATTTCGCCAAAGGAACCATTGCTTTAGGAAATTCAATTGCTGAAGCAACCAAAAATGGCACTTTCTCTTTAGTTGGCGGAGGCGACTCAGTGGCAGCGGTTAAACAATTTGGTTTTGAAGACAAAGTGAGCTATGTATCTACCGGCGGTGGCGCGATGCTGGAAAGTCTGGAAGGAAAAGTATTGCCCGGAATAGAAGCGATACTTAAATAATGTTTAATCGTTTAGTCGTTTAGTCGTTGAGTTGTTTAATTGTTAAACTGTTGAAAGACAAAAATTTCGGGACCCATTTTTTATTTAGATGAAAAATGGGTTTTTTATTGAAATAAATCAACCCTGCAGGATAAATTATTTTTATACATTTGAAGTAGAATTTTAAATAGTTTTAGGCTTTAAGCCTAAGTTGTATGCTGATTAAAATAAACGATTACACGATTAAACAACTCAACGACTAAACAATAAAACAATGAAATATACCACGCTGCCAAATACCAACATAAAAGTGAGTAAAATTTGTTTGGGCACCATGACTTTCGGACAACAAAATACCGAAAGAGATGCGCATGAACAATTGAATTATGCGGTTGAAAATGGCATAAATTTTATTGACACGGCCGAAATGTATTCAATTCCGGGAAAAAAAGAAACGCAGGGAAGCACCGAACGATTTATCGGAAGCTGGTTGAAAAATCAGAAAAGAGACCAACTAATTGTGGCCTCTAAAGTGGTGGGACCCAACGATTATTTTAAGTATATACGAGAAAATTTAGGTTTTTCAAAAGAAGTGCTTCAAGATGCTTTGGAAAAAAGTTTAAACAGGCTACAAACCGATTATGTGGATCTTTACCAATTGCATTGGCCTGAAAGAAACGCCAACTTTTTTGGAAAACGGAATTACAAACACGATGAAAACGAAAAATGGGAAGATAATTTTAAGGAAGTTATAGAAGTCTTGGACGGATTTGTGAAAGCCGGGAAAATTCGCCATTATGGGGTTTCCAATGAAACTTCTTGGGGATTGATGCGCCATTTGGAGGAAAGTAAACTGCATCATTTAACGCGCTGCAAAACCATTCAAAACCCGTATTCGTTGTTAAACAGAACTTTCGAGATTAATTTGGCTGAAGTTGCCCATCGAGAAAATGTCGGTTTGTTGGCATATTCGCCATTGGGTTTTGGAACATTGTCAGGTAAATACCTAAATGGAAATATGCCGGAAAACACGAGATTAAAACTGTTTTCTGCCTATTCCAGATACAGCAATGATCAATCAAAATTTTTAACCCAAAAATATGCCGAACTGGCAAAGGAATTAAATATGAGTCTGGCGCAGTTGGCATTGGCTTTTGTGAATCAGCAGCCTTTTTCCTGACTTCCGCAATTTTCTAAAGCTATTGATATTGGGCGCTATTAAC
>JAVVEF010000078.1:0-13681 GCA_032251275.1 Lutibacter sp. | reverse complement strand
CACTTTATTTAAGCAAAAATTCTTAAATTTATATGATTGTAAACAGTATATTTGCACGCTCGAAAAAAAAACTTTTTTTAGAAAAACAGCTAAATGCAGATTCGTGCCAATTTTTGCGTTAAGGATTACAGCGAAAATCCTTTTTTTGGGATTTTTCCCCAAAAAAAGATTGCAGCGGAAAGCCTGGCCCCTTGCGGGAACGCCCAAATAGCATTTAGCCGAAAAAAATTAATATAAAACATCAGTATGAAAGCAGGGATTGTAGGATTACCAAACGTTGGAAAATCGACCTTATTTAATTGTTTGTCTAACGCAAAAGCACAAAGTGCCAACTTTCCGTTTTGTACCATTGAACCAAATATTGGGGTGGTAAATGTGCCGGACAGCCGATTGACAAAATTGGAAGAATTGGTAAAACCTTTACGCGTTCAAACCGCGACTGTTGATATTGTTGACATTGCCGGATTGGTGCGCGGCGCCAGCAAAGGAGAAGGATTGGGAAATCAGTTTTTGGCAAATATTAGGGAAACGGACGCTATTATCCACGTAATTCGTTGTTTCGACAATGACAATATTATTCACGTTGATACCACTATTGATCCGTTACGAGATAAAGAAACCATCGATTTTGAGCTTCAGTTAAAAGATTTGGAGACTTTAGACAAGAAAATTGATAAGGTTAAAAAAGCTGCCAGAACAGGTGTTAAAGAAGCCCAAAAAGAATTAGAGGTTTTGGAAAAAGTTAAAAAAGGATTGGAAGCCGCAAAATCGGTAAGAGCAATTGATTTAACAGAAAAAGAGCGCGAAGATTACATAAAACCATTGCAATTTATTACAGACAAGCCGGTATTGTATGTTTGCAATGTTGATGAAAAATCGGCCGTTACCGGAAATGAGTATGTAAATATCGTAAAAGAAGCGTTAAAAGGTGAAAACGCAGAAGTGATTATTTTAGCCGTTGGAACGGAAGCTGATATTACGGAATTGGAATCCTTTGAAGAACGCCAGCTTTTTTTGGAAGACTTAGGTTTAAAGGAACCGGGAGCATCTGTTTTAATTAGGGCAGCCTACAAATTACTGAAACAACAAACCTATTTTACAGCAGGCGTTAAAGAAGTACGAGCCTGGACAATTAATGTTGGAGATACGGCGCCGCAAGCAGCCGGAGTTATCCATACCGATTTTGAAAAAGGATTTATCAGGGCAGAAGTGATTAGCTATGAAGACTTTGTGAAATACGGAAACGAAGCCAAAGTGAAAGAAGCCGGTAAAATGCGTGTTGAAGGTAAAGAATATATTGTCCAAGACGGGGATATTATGCATTTTAGGTTTAATGTTTAATTGTTTAACCGTTTAATCGTGTAATTGTTTATTTGTTTAATCGTTTTTCCATTTACTCAATATTCAATTTTAAATTGACTTTATTAATAAAGTGTTGATAATTATTTTGACAGACTTTTTTTTATTTCTTAAAGCAAAATAGTACTTTAGCCACGCTTCAAGAATCACAAGATATAAATGACAGATCAAACAGCATATACCGAGGATAATATTCGATCGCTTGATTGGAAAGAACATATTAGACTTCGTCCCGGAATGTATATCGGAAAATTAGGTGACGGCTCATCTCCCGATGACGGTATTTATATTTTAATCAAGGAGGTCATAGACAATTCCATTGACGAATATGTAATGGGCGCCGGTAAAACAATTGAAGTTTTGGTGAAAGAAGAAACGGTTACCATTCGCGATTACGGGCGTGGTATTCCATTAGGGAAAGTGGTTGATGTGGTTTCTAAAATGAATACCGGCGGAAAATACGATTCACTTGCGTTTAAAAAATCAGTTGGGTTGAATGGCGTTGGAACAAAGGCCGTAAACGCTTTATCATCTTATTTTAAAGTACAATCTTTCAGAGACGGTAAAACGGTTTTTGCTGAGTTTGAGAAAGGAAATATCACCAACGTAACACCATCTGAAGAAACCGCACATCGCAAAGGAACCAAAGTAACCTTTGTTCCCGATAAAAGTATTTTTACAAAATTCAAGTACAGAAACGAGTATATTGAAAAAATGATTAAAAATTATGTGTACTTAAACACAGGTTTAACCATCATTTTTAACGGTGAAAAGTATTTTTCTGAAAATGGATTGAAAGATTTATTGGAAGAAAACATTTCCGAAGAGTCGAGGTTGTTTCCGGTAATTCATTTGAAAGGAAATGACATTGAAGTCGCAATTACCTACAGCAAAGCCCAATACAGCGAAGAATACCATTCTTTTGTAAACGGACAACACACAACGCAAGGAGGAACGCATCAAAATACTTTTAGGGAAGCCATCGTAAAAACCATACGCGAGTTTTTTGGCAAAAATTATGACGCTTCCGATGTTCGAAAATCTATTGTTTCGGCCATCAGCATAAAAGTAATGGAACCAATTTTTGAAAGCCAGACCAAGACCAAGTTGGGTTCTACGGAAATGGGTGACGGATTGCCAACTGTGCGGACATATATTACCGATTTTGTGAAGACAAATTTAGACAACTACCTTCATAAAAATCCGGTTGCTGCCGAAAGAATCCAAAAGAAAATATTACAGGCCGAAAAAGAACGAAATGATTTATCGGGCATCAGAAAATTAGCCCGTGAACGCGCTAAAACAGCAGGGTTACACAATAAAAAACTGCGCGACTGCAGGGTTCATTTAAGCGATTTAAAGAAAGAAAATCGTTTAGAAAGCACCTTGTTTATTACCGAAGGCGATTCTGCCAGCGGTTCCATCACCAAATCAAGGAACGTAAATACGCAAGCAGTATTCAGTTTGCGTGGAAAACCTTTGAATTCATACGGAATGAATAAAAAGATAGTCTATGAAAATGAAGAATTTAATTTATTGCAGGCTGCCTTAAATATTGAAGAATCCATAGAAGATTTGCGATATAACAATATTGTGATTGCAACCGACGCCGATGTGGACGGAATGCACATTCGCTTGTTATTAATCACTTTCTTTCTGCAATTTTTCCCTGAATTGATCAAAGAAGGCCATTTATATATATTAGATACGCCACTGTTTAGGGTGCGGGATAAAAAACAGACTTTTTATTGCTATTCTCCGGAAGAAAAACAAAATGCGATCGATTCCTTAAAAGGAAAACCGGAAATTACGCGATTTAAAGGGTTGGGTGAAATTTCACCCGATGAATTTGCCAATTTTATTGGTGATACTATTCGTCTGGATCCGGTGATGCTTGATAAAGAAATGTCTATTGATAAAATGTTGGAATTTTATATGGGAAAAAACACACCCGACCGCCAAAAATTTATCATAGAAAATTTGAAATTTGAATTGGATATCATTGAAGAGAATATTTGATATACGATTTTAAATATACAATATTAGATATACAATATTAGATATACAATATTAAATATAAAAATATAATAATGTGGTGTTTATGATATTTTTGAGCTTTTATTATTTAACACTTAATGTCTAAAAAATACTTTTAATATTTAATATTTAACTTTTAATATCTATAAAGACTTTTAATATTTTTTATAAAGGATTTTGGATTGAACACTATGGAAGAAGACAATAATGAAAACGAACATTTAGAAAAACACATCAACGAGGAATTCGGAAATCAAGAAACCATTACCAAGGTTACGGGAATGTATAAAGACTGGTTTTTGGATTACGCTTCGTATGTTATTTTAGAGCGTGCCGTTCCTGCCTTAAAAGATGGTTTTAAACCGGTTCAACGCCGAATCATGCATTCCATGAAGGATTTGGATGACGGGCGTTACAACAAAGTGGCAAACGTTGTTGGGCATACCATGCAATACCATCCGCACGGTGATGCTTCTATTTCAGATGCTTTGGTGCAACTGGGTCAAAAAGAATTGCTGATCGATATGCAGGGAAACTGGGGAAATATTTTAACCGGTGACCGTGCTGCAGCAGCGCGTTATATTGAAGCCCGCTTGTCGAAATTTGCTTTGGAGGTGGTTTTCAACCCAAAAACTACTGATTGGCAATCTTCCTACGACGGTAGAAAAAAAGAACCTATTGATTTACCAGTTAAGTTTCCACTGCTGTTGGCACAAGGCGCAGAGGGAATTGCTGTTGGACTTTCAACAAAAATTTTGCCGCATAATTTTAATGAATTAATTGACGCTTCCATAAAACATTTAAAAGGAAAACCGTTTACGCTGATTCCTGATTTTTTAACCGGAGGAATTGCGGATGCTTCTGCATATCAAGACGGAAAAAGAGGAGGGAAAATCAGGGTTAGGGCAAAAATTGGCCAACTCGACAAAAAAACATTGGTTATTACCGAAATTCCTTTCGGAACAACAACATCAAGCTTAATTGATTCCATTTTAAAAGCAAACGAAAAAGGAACCATAAAAATCAGGCAAATAGAAGACAACACCGCCGCTAATGTTGAAATTTTGGTGCATTTGCCAAGCGGCATTTCGCCCGATAAAACCATTGACGCACTCTACGCTTTCACCAGTTGCGAAAATCCGATTTCGCCATTGTGTTGTGTGATTGACGACAATAAGCCGGTTTTTATTGGTGTATCAGAAATATTAATCCGCTCCACAAACCATACCGTAGAATTATTAAAGCTTGAACTTGAAATCCAGTTAAATGAATTGGATGAACAGTGGCACTTTGCTTCATTGGAACGTATTTTTATTGAAAACAGAATTTACCGAGATATTGAGGAACAGGCTACTTGGGAAGGCGTAATTAAAGCGATTAATGAAGGTTTAAAACCGCACATAAAACATTTAAAACGTCCGATTACCGAAGAAGATATTGTACGTTTGACTGAAATTCGCATCAAGAAAATATCCAAATTTGATATTGACAAAGCCAAACAATTTATCGAAAGTTTGGAAGAAAAAATTGCCGAAGTCAAAAAGCATTTGGCCAATATTATAGAATTTGCCATTGACTATTTTAAAAACCTTAAATTAAAATACGGAAAAGGAAAAGAGCGATTGACAGAAATCCGTTTGTTCGATGACATTATTGCCACGAAAGTGGTGATGCGAAACACAAAATTGTATGTAAACAGAGAAGAAGGTTTTGTGGGAACTTCACTAAAAAAAGACGAATATGTTGATGATTGCGCTGATATTGATGATGTGATTGTTTTTAGAAGAGACGGCGTGATGCTGGTTACGAAAGTTGATGCAAAAACGTTTGTGGGTAAAGACATTATTCACGTAGCGGTTTTTAAAAAGAACGATACGCGCACTGTTTATAATATGATTTACAGAGACGGAAAAAACGGACCAAGTTACATAAAGCGTTTTAACGTTACCGGAGTTACGCGCGATAAAGCATACGATTTAACCGCTGGAACCAAAGGTTCTCAGGTGCTATATTTTACAGAAAATCCGAATGGCGAAGCGGAAACAATCACCATTAATTTACGCGCTGCAGGAAGCGTGAAAAAATTGAAATGGGATATTGATTTTTCAGATTTGGCCATCAAAGGGCGAAGTTCCAGAGGAAATATCGTTACAAAACACGCCATCAGAAAAATTGAATTAAAATCCGAAGGCGTTTCAACTTTGAAACCTCGAAAAATTTGGTTTGATGAAACGGTGCAACGTTTAAATGTTGACAATAGAGGTGAATTGTTGGGCGAATTTAAGCCTGAAGACCGATTGTTGATTATCAACCAGAAAGGAATCATTAAAACCATCAAACCTGAACTTTCCACGCATTTTGAAAGTGATATGATTGTGCTGGAAAAATGGGTTCCTGAAAAACCGATTTCTGTGATTTATTATGACGGTGATAAGGAAAAATATTTTGTAAAACGATTTATGATCGACAATCCGAATAAGGAAGAAGTATTTATTTCTGAGCATCCAAAATCGCAATTGGAAATTGTTGCAACAGATTATAGACCAATGGCAGAAGTGCTGTTTTCAAAACGAAATATAGAACCTATCCTTTTAAATTTTGAAGAATTCATCGCAATTAAGGGCATAAAAGCACAAGGAAATCAGTTAACTGTCGATAAAATCAAGCAAGTGAATATGCTGGAGCCTTTGCCTTATGAAGCGCCTGTAATTGAAAATGTGGAAGTGAATGACGAAGAGGTGATTGACAATGGCACGGAATCTTTTGATGATGATTCAGATTCAGAAAAAGACAATCTTTCTGATGAAGCAGGGCAAATAAAGTTGTTTTAAGTTTTTAAGAAAATAGAATAGAGAAAAGAGAAAAAAGACAGCACGATACCAGTACCTTTTTAACTTTTAACATTCAAACTTTTTAAATGTAAACTTACTTCAAGTTTTCATAAAAATTTAGTTCATAGTCTTTTAATAATTCAGGATGCGCAATTTTAATCAAATCTTTTAAAACCAAATCCGGTCGGGCAGGAGCAAGTTCAAAATAAATAATGCCGCCCAATGCTCCTTGTTTATTCACATAAGAGTATATATTTTTGTTTTGAAATGCAGTGAATTTTGGATACATATCATTTGCGTCATTAAGTTGTTCCATCGTTTTATAATAACTTGGGGAAATCCACAATTCGGCATCTTTGCCTTTTTCGAACACATTTTCAATATTTAAAGAAAGGCTTCCTTTTCCTTTAGAATCTTTCCATAGGTAATTTGTGTTGGCATCCTTCAAAAAAGCGGCTTCAAAACTGTCGCCTGCAGGCAAGTTCCATACATCTTTAAAAAGTCCGCCCGAAATTACCGTTGGTTTTTTTGTCGCTTTTGAGGCAATATTTTTTACTTCCAAATAATTTTTTTCTATCTCGTTAAAAATGCTGTCAGCCAACTTTTCTTTATCGAACAAAACGCCAAAAAACTTAATCCATTCTGCGCGTCCAAGCGGTGTTTCTTCTACCCAGTCACCATTTAACAAAACCGGAATTCCTAATTTTTCAATCACAGAAAACATTTTGTTGTTGCTGTTCAGCGAAAAACCAACCACCAAATCGGGTTTTAAATCGAGTAATAATTCGGTGTTAATGCTTTCTTCGTGTCCAAGTTCTTTAATGGAACCTTTCGCTATTAAACTTCTTGTTTTTGGGGATGAAATGTAATCGGTATTGGGAAAACCCACCAGTTTATTTTCAACTTGCAACAATTCGAGCATTGGAATGTGCGTAGTGCTTGTGACCACAATTGAATTTATGGGAATTTGGATGGTATTTAAATCGCTGTTTAATTTGTCGGCAGTGAGCATAAATTCAAAAGTTTCTGTTGAATTTTGGTAAGGCGCTTTTATGGTGAGTTTTGTATAATTATTAAAATGCTGAATGTCAAATCCTTTGGCGTATTTTAAGGTTGAAGTAGGTTTACTTTCTTCAATTTTACGCGTTTCGTTTTTACAAGAATTTAATAATGTAAGAATTATTAAAGTTTGAGCAAAGTAAAATTTTAATTTCATTATAATATTTTTTTAAAGAATTTTATAGCTATTATTTTGTTTTTTAATTTTAAAAATTTCGCCATATTCAACTTTTATGTCAAAAGAATTTTCAAGCGGTACATTTTTAATTTTTGCCAGTATACTTCTAATTACACCAGCATGAGTTGTTATAATTAGTTTTGCTGCTCTTGAAGCCGTAATTTCATCAAATATGCTATTGGATCTTTTAAATAAATCGGTATAGGCTTCACCATTTGGTATTGTAACATTCACAAAATCATTCATCCATAAATCTAATTCGAGTTTTGGTATAGTATCCCATCTGTGATTTTCCCAATCTCCAAAATTTAATTCCATTAATCGTTTGTCAATAATTATATTTTTGGAAAATTTTGAAGCCAATTTTGTACACCTTTTCAACGGACTTGAATAAACAATTGTATCGGTTTCAATAGTAATAGCAGTTGTAATTTTAGTAGCTTCATCTTCAAATGAACTTGTTACATCAATATCTAATTGACCATAACAAATTCCTTTTTCAATGTAAGGTGTTGTATGCCTGATTAGATAAATTTCCATAGAACTAATATACTTAAGTAAAAAACGACTTCGGCAACTTGTTGTGTTGCTCCAGCACAATCACCTGTTTGGCCACCTATCCATTTTTTAAAAAACCTCCCCATAAATAGCATAGATATGAAAGGAGGAATTATTGCTAAAAATATCCAATAGGAGTTGTAAAAAAATAGCGGAAGTAAACCAATAATTCCATTTATAATTAACGAGGATACTTTCAAGGCGTGCGCCATTGGTTTGGCTTTACTTGTTAAATCATCTCGCACATAAGGATATAAGTATAAAAGTATTGTTGAAATAAAACGACTTATGCTATGACCAGCAATTAAAGTGATCAGTAGTTGGTTTGGGAATGCGCTTAACGCTAAATATTTAGTGGCTAACATACTCACTAGCCCAATGGTACCATATGTTCCCAAGCGGGAATCCTTCATGATAGTTAAAATTTTTTCTTTAGTGAAGCCGCCGCCAAATCCATCACAAACATCGGCAAAACCATCTTCATGAAATGCACCAGTAATCCAAATTGTGGCAATCATACTTAAAAATAAGGCTATATTTTCAGGTAAAATAAATGAAATCATCCAATAAGTAAGGGCTCCATAGCTCCCTACAATGATACCGACTAACGAAAAGTATTTAGTGCTTTTATTGAGTATTTCAGGGGAATGATCAATCCATTTCGGACATGGAATTCGTGTAAAAAACATCATTGCCGTAAAAAACACACTCAATTCTTTTTTTAACATAAATTGTATTATTTGTTACTTACGCCAGCGCTTTCAAAACTGGCCATTTCATTCATAAAATGAACTGCCGATTGTACTATTGGATATACAATTGCGGCACCAGTACCTTCTCCTAACCGTAAATCTAATTGCAAAATAGGTATGGCATTTAAATAGCTTAACATTTTTTTGTGACCTTGTTCATTTGAAACATGTGAAAATAAACAATAGTCTAAGATATTGGGAGCTATTGCTTGTGCAACCAATAAAGCTGAAGTAACTATAAAGCCATCAATAATAATGGACATTTTTAATTCAGCAGCTTTCAACATAGCGCCACACATCATTGCAATTTCAAACCCACCAAAATTTTTCAAATTTTCTAATGGATCTTTACTAATTCCATGTAAATTTTGAACTTGCTTTAAAATAACAGCTTTTTTAGAAACTCCATCAATGGTTAATCCGGTTCCCTTTCCTACACAATGTTCGATAGGTATTTTTGTAAAACCACTCATTAATAAAGCAGCAGAAGAAGTATTTCCAATTCCCATCTCACCAAAAGCAATACAATTAGTTCCTTCGTTATGGTATTGCTCAACTAATTCAGCACCTTTTTTAATGGCTTCGGAACATTGTTCTTTGCTCATTGCTGGTTGCATTGAATAATCATTTGTGCCTTTGGCAATTTTAGCATTAATTAATGAAGTATTTTTAGCAAAATCAAAATTTACACCTGCGTCAACAACTCTTAATTTTATATTGTTTTGTTTGCAAAACACATTAATTGCAGCACCTCCATTTAAAAAATTCAACACCATTTGGGCAGTAACTTCCTGTGGATAAGAGCTTATGCCGTTTTTGGCTGCAATACCGTGGTCTGCGGCAAAAACAATTAATAAAGTATTGTTTAAAGTAGGTGTTAATGTTTGTTGAATTAAGCAAAGCTGTTTTGCAATAGTTTCAAGTGTGCCTAGTGCATTTAAAGGTTTTGTTTTAAAATCAATTTTATGGTTTATTTGATCTTCTAATAAGTAATTGATTGGGCTAATATTGAATAATTTCATTTTATTTATTTTTTATTTTAATATTATTGGAAGACCAGATACCATAAAAACAGCTTTATGTGCTTTTTTGGCAATACATTGGTTTACCCAGCCTTGTAGTTCTGTAAATTTTCTGGCCATATGTGTTTGGGCATGAATACCCATTCCAATTTCATTTGAAATAATAATAATATCACTATCCAAATTAGTTAGTTGTTCAATTTCATTTTTAGCAAATTCCAATGAAAATTCTATATTATTTTCAAAATCTGTGTATAAATTTGTAAGCCATAAAGTAACACAATCAACTACTACAACCGAGTTTATTGGTATTACTTTTGAAATTTCTTTTTCTTCTTCAATAGTGGTCCAGCGTTCATCTCTATCAGATTTATGTCTTTTAACTCTTTTATCAAAATCTTCATCCCAAATTCTAGCAGTTGCTAAATAATAGGGAGTGTTGCTTAAATTCTCTGCGAGTTGCTGGGCATATGAACTTTTTCCAGAACGTTCTCCTCCAGTAATATAATAAATCATAACAGTAAACAATTTCGGCAAATGTAATATTTTCAAAATTTAATCGAACAATTTCATCTTAATTAATTACTTTTGACAATGATTATGGTTCTTATATATGCTTTATAGTATATAAGTGAAAAGGGAAGTTGGTTAAAATCCAACGCTGTACCCGCAACTGTACGCTTAGTCGAATTTATTTGATGATTGTTATACCACTTTAAACCACTGTTCAATAGAGAATGGGAAGGTAAATAACAATACGCAAGCCAGGAGACCTGCCAAATCTTATTAATTAAAACTTTCGGGAGAAAAGTGAATTAACTATGATGCAATTTAGCAGATTTTTATTTTTTTTATTTTTTTTTATTGGTTTGAATTTTTATGCTCAAGAAGAAGAGGTGGTTGTATCTTTAAATGTGGTTAATATACAAACTGTTAAATTAAATAAACATTCAAATGGTTATAAAATATTAATATTAAGCGATTCTATTATTTTAAATAACTCAGAATCGTTTTCTTCATTGTTGCGATATAATTCGCCTATTTACATCAAAGAATATGGAGCAGGAGGAACGAGTTCTGCTAGTTTTAGAGGAACAAGCGCTTCTAATACGGCGGTGATTTGGAATGGAATTAACATCAACTCCATTAATAATGGACAAACAGGTTTTAATTCTTTGAATGTAAGTTTGTTTGATGAAATTAACATAAGAAGTGGTGGCGGAAGTATTGAGTTTGGTTCTGGAGCTGTTGGCGGTACCATTCATTTAAATGATGAATTGCATTTTGGAAATTATGTTAAAAATCAGTTAGTTTCTTCTATTGGTAGTTTTGGAACCTATCATAATTCATACAAATTTTCTTTTGGAAGAGCTGCTACTGCCATAAAAGTTGGATTGGCCTATAATGAATCTGAAAATGATTATAAGTGGTTAGGCCACAATTTGAAAAACGAAAATGGGGCTTATCTTAATACCGATTTTAGTTTTGGCATTGCTCAAAAATTAAGTGATTTTACGAAGATTAGTTTTTACACTTCAAAATATAATGGGAACCGAGAATTTTCGGGGCAATTACCAAATCCATCGGCGGCTAAAGAAAAATATAAAGACCTTAGTTTTAAAAATTTAATGACTATTGATTATAAAAAAAATCAAAGTTCCCATACTTTGAAATTAGCCTTTTTGACGGAAGAATACCAATATTTTGCTGATAAAAATAGCACGAGTTTTAATTTTGGAAAATCAAGAAGATATCTTTTAAATTACGATTTTAATTATAAAATTTCATCAAATTCAAGTATAGAATCATTTTCAGAAATTGAATCTGCCTTCGGAAAAACAAATCAAATAAAAGAGGAAAATAGAAAACAGTTTTCGCAATCATTTATTTTTAATCAACAAATTGAAAATTTTGGTACTTTCAACGCTAAAGTTAGAAAAGATTTTAATTCCGATTATGCAATGCCTTTTGTTTTTGCGCTTGGTGCTGAAATAAAACCCGCAAGAAATACATTTGTTAGACTAAATGGTTCGAAAAATTATAGAGTTCCTAGTTATAACGACTTGTATTGGCCAGCACTTGGAAATAAAAATTTAATTCCCGAATCATCACTTCAAGGAGAAGTAGGATTGGGATATAAAAATAATCATTTAAAAATTGATGTTGGTGCTTTTTTTATAGACACTAAAGAAAAAATTGTATGGACGCCAAGCGGAGATCCTGATAGACCTGGAGTTTGGACACCAGTAAATTTAGATGATGTTGAAAATAAAGGGTTAGAGTTTTTAATTGCTTATAAAAAAAATATTGCCAAGCACGCTGTCAATTTTAATGCAAACTATAGTTATACCATTTCAAAAGATAAAATTACAAAGCAATTGTTGCCATTTATACCTAAACACTTGTTAAATGCAACCGTGGGTTATTCTTATAAAAAAATAAGTGCGTATTACCAGCATTTATTCAATGGAGAAATTTATACCACAACTGACAATATTGCTGATTTTACCGTTCCGTATTTTAATGTTGGGAATTTAGGGGTTAATTATCATCTTTTGAAAACCAAAACTTCACAATTAGTTTTAGGTGTTAAAATCAATAATTTATTTAATAAACCTTATCAGGTTTTGCCGGGCAGGCCAATGCCAAACAGAAATATAAACTTAAATATAAACTATAAATTTTAAAATTATGAAAATCAGTAAATTTTTGCTTAGCGCTTTTATATTAAGCGTAATATTTGTTTCTTGTAATAATGATGATGAAATACAAGAACCTAAAGGAGACTACGAAAATGGGTTACTTATATCAGGTGAAGGAGGAGCTTCAGGTTCTGTTTATTATGTTTCTTATGATTTTAGCACCACCGAAAGCCAAATTTATAAAAAAGTGAACAATAGTGAATTAAGTGTTTATTTGCAATCAATAGCCTTTGATAATTCAAACGCATATATTGTTGTAGATAACCAAAATACAATAACTGTGGTTGATAGATATACTTTTTTGAAAAAAGGGACAATTACCGCAGATTTGGAATTGCCAAGATATATGGTGGTTGTTGGCGATAAAGGATATGCTACAAATTGGGGAAGTACCAGTGATGCAACTGATGATTTTGTGGCTGAAATTGATTTAAAAACTTTGACTGTTACCAGTAAAGTGCCCGTTGGCAATGGTCCTGAGCGCGTTGTTGCTAAAAATGGAAAATTATATGTATCCCATAAAGGTGCATATACTACAAATAATATTGTAACTGTAATTGATTTAGCTACTAAAGCAACTACAGAAATTACTGTAAATGATAACCCTGATGAACTGTTTTTTGATAATGCCGGAAATTTAGTGGTTTTATGTGAAGGGAAAACAATTTATGACGCTTCTTGGAATATAATAGGTCACACACCAGCAGCAATCACAAAAATAAGTACAACCTTAAATGAGATATCTTCTAAATTGGTATTTGTAGATGGTATAAATCCAAGTCTTTTAGAAAGAAGCGGAAGTGATTTATACTATAATGTGGGTAGCAAAATTTATAAAATGTCTCAAACGGCAACTACTTTACCAACGAGTGAGTTTGTTGATACAGCAGCAGGTTATTTATACGGAATGGCTGTTGATAACGAAAATTTATATGTTTTAGATGCCAGTTTTATTTCTGAAAGCATATTAGATGTGTATAATTTAGCTACAAAAGTAAAAAGTAATACAGCAAAAGCTCCTATTGCTGCTTCAAAAATTTATTTTAACTAGTAAATAGAAGATATTACAAAAGGAGTCTGCATTTAACATTAACCGAAGACTTCTTTTATAAAAATCACTAACTTCATCTATATATAAACCAAAGCTGTGTGTTTGATAAAATCAATATCCCTATAATTACTG
>JAVVEF010000077.1:10871-13958 GCA_032251275.1 Lutibacter sp. | reverse complement strand
TCATGCACCATCGTATGGTTTCCGTCATTCCAAAAAGTTAATATATCTGTTGCTACTTGCGCGCCACTGCCGGCTGCTATGGCAAACTGGCTTCTCCATCCGGCTAGTACACCGGCAACATAAATTCCTTCAGCAACCAAATGATTGATGTTTTTTAACATCACGCGTTCTTTTTGTGGTGGCAAACTGTGGTGCGGAATTACATACTGCATCAGGCCTTCAATGTTAAAAAGATTTGAAGGGCCAACAGCGATAACAATAGATTTTGCTTGGTAAGAATTTTTATTGGTGGTTACCGTAAAATTTGGAAATTCTCCTTCAATTTTAGCCACCTTTTCATTTTGAATCTGAATGAAATGAGGGTACAATTCAGAAAGTTGGTTGCGGCCATCTGCCAAAACTTGATCGCCTCTTGTTCCTTTTTTTAATCCAAGTACATTATTGAGGACGGCTTCGTTTAATGCCGAACTTTTTTGGTGCACAACAATGCCAATTTTTTTATTGCTCGCAAAAGGTTTGTGAACCGCCGATCCTAAAATTAATGCACAAGAAAGTCCGGCTGCACTTCCGCCTATGATTAACACGTCGAATGTGTACATATTTATGAATTTAATTTTGAAACAATCCCTGAATGTTTGAGGTGAAAAGTTTTACGGCTATCGCCAAAAGAATCACTCCAAATACCTTTCTTATGATATTGATTCCGTTTTTGCCTATTACTTTTTCAATTTTTACGGAAGTTTTAAGCACTATATATAAAAATATGGTGTTTATAATTATGGCAAATACAATATTTATGGTTGAAAATTCAGCCCTTAAAGATAACAAGGTTGTTAAACTTCCAGGTCCTGCCAGCAATGGAAATGCCAAGGGGAATATGGAAGCTGTTTTGGCGTTCGTCTCTTCTTCTTTGTAAAGGGAAATTCCCAAAATCATTTCCAACGCTAAAAAGAATAGGATAAATGATCCTGCAACAGCAAAAGAATTTACATCAATGCCAATTAAGTTTAAGATGCTTTTTCCCAAAAACAAAAAAGCAATCATTATAACACTGGCAACTATTGACGCTTTTCCTGAGTGCAGATGACCAAATTTTACGCGTAAATCAATAATAATCGGAATGCTTCCGATGATGTCAATGACCGCAAACAACACCATGGTTGCTGTTACTATTTCCTTAAAATTTATTTCCATCGTATACCTTTTTTAAAAGATTTGCAAAAGTATCCAATCAAAAATTGAATTATACCAAAAGTAATGTAAAAAAAATTAGTTATTTTTGCCGAATGTTTCAATTAGGAAAAACCATAGTTTCAGAAGAGATTATAGAGAAAGATTTCGTCTGTAATCTGTCGGCCTGTAAAGGCAAATGTTGTATTGATGGAGAAGCCGGCGCGCCGTTGGATGAAGATGAATTGCTGATACTTATGGATATTTATCCGAAAGTGAAGCCTTTTTTAAGATCGGAAGGAATTGAAGCCATTGAAGACCAAGGACTTTTCACTATGGATGAAGGTGAATATGAAACCACTTTAATCGACGGAAAAGACTGCGCTTATTCCATATTTGATGAAAATAATACTGTTAAATGCGGTATTGAAGAAGCTTACAATCAGGGCGTAATTGATTGGAAAAAACCTATTTCTTGCCATTTATACCCAATCCGAATTACAGAATACAGCGAATTTTCAGCAGTAAATTACCACAAATGGCCAATTTGTGACGATGCCTGTACGTTGGGCGCCGCATTGCAGATGCCAGTTTACAAATTTGTGAAAGATGCCTTAATCAGAAAATTTGGGGAAGACTGGTATTCGGAACTTGAAAAAATTGCCGAAAAACACATCAAGCAATAACATTTTTAGCGCTTAAATACGGGTGTTAATAGCATCTTATTTTGAGTGCTCTTTTTTTGATTTGGCGTTTTCGTTGAAACTGCCTAAATTCTGGTGTCGAAATTCAAATATTTTTCAATTCCTTAAAAATCAATCGATAACAATATTGTTTTTTAAAGAAATTAAGCAATAATGTTAAAAACTCGATAACAAATGTGAATAAGTAGTCCTTTTTGGTATCTATTTTTTTTCAATATTTGCTTTACTCGTTTTTTACCAAAAAAAACTACTAACTAACTAAAAAAATACGATTCATGTCATTTCTAGAACCCATTCTTCAGCCCAATAAAAATCGATTTGTGATTTTTCCAATCCAACACCAGGATATCTGGGAATGGTACAAAAAACAGGAAGCAAGCATTTGGACTGCGGAAGAAATTGATTTGCACCAGGATGTGATTGACTGGGAAACAAAATTAAATGATGACGAGCGTTATTTTATCAAACATATTTTGGCATTTTTTGCGGCTTCTGATGGCATTGTAAACGAAAATTTGGCGGAGAATTTTGTGAGCGAAGTACAATATTCCGAAGCAAAATTCTTTTATGGTTTTCAAATAATGATGGAAAACATTCATTCTGAAGTGTATTCTTTGCTCATAGACACTTACGTCAAAAATGAAGCTGAAAAAGACCAGTTGTTTAATGCCATAGATGTTTTTCCCGCCATTAAAGAAAAAGCGGATTGGGCGTTAAAATGGATTGAAAGCCCGAGTTTTGCCGAACGATTGATTGCATTTGCAGCCGTTGAAGGCATCTTTTTCTCGGGAAGTTTTTGTTCTATTTTTTGGTTGAAAAAAAGAGGTTTAATGCCCGGATTGACTTTTTCAAACGAACTGATTTCGCGCGATGAAGGAATGCATTGCGATTTTGCCATTCACTTGCACAACAATCATATCGTAAATAAAGTTCCGAAAGAAAGGATTACAGAAATTTTGACCAATGCGCTGGATATTGAACGCAAATTTATTACAGAATCATTGCCGGCAAGTTTAATTGGTATGAACGCTAAATTAATGTCGCAATATCTGGAATTTGTTACCGACCGATTATTGACGGAATTTAATTGCGATAAAGTATACAATTCCTCAAACCCGTTCGATTTTATGGAAATGATTTCCTTGGAAGGCAAAACAAATTTCTTTGAAAAACGTGTTTCAGAATATCAAAAAGCCGGAGTTAAAAGCGGCAC
>JAVVEF010000077.1:0-10771 GCA_032251275.1 Lutibacter sp. | reverse complement strand
AGGGTTCGAAATATGTGTTATGGATTGAGCAGTCATGTAGATGCTGTTAAAGTTGCCTTGCGCGTAATCGAGGGATTGTATGACGGCGTTTCAACTTCTGAGCTTGATAATTTAGCCGCTGAAACCGCTGCAACCATGACGGTGCAACATCCCGATTATGCAAAACTTGCCGCGCGTATCGCCGTTTCAAACTTACATAAAAACACCAAAAAAGTTTTTTCTGAAGTGATGGCCGATTTGTACAATTACGTAAATCCGCGAACCGGAAAAAAAGCGCCGTTGTTATCGGATGAAACCTATAACGTGATAATGGCCAATGCTGAAAAAATTGATTCCACAATAATTTATAACAGGGATTTTGGCTATGATTATTTCGGATTCAAAACATTGGAACGTTCCTATTTGTTGAAAATAAATGGCGAAATAGCCGAACGCCCGCAACATATGTTAATGCGCGTTGCCATTGGAATACATCAGGAAGATATTTATGAAGCCATTGAAACATATGAGTTGATGTCCAAAAGATTCTTTACGCACGCCACGCCAACACTTTTTAATGCGGGAACGCCAAAACCACAAATGTCTTCCTGTTTTTTGTTGCAAATTCAAGACGACAGTATAGACGGAATTTACGATACCCTAAAACAAACCGCGCAAATCTCGCAATCTGCCGGCGGGATCGGGCTTTCAATTCACAATGTGCGCGCCACAGGTTCTTATATCAGGGGAACAAACGGCACTTCAAACGGTATTGTGCCCATGTTAAAAGTTTTTAATGACACGGCTCGTTATGTGGATCAAGGCGGCGGAAAACGAAAAGGTTCTTTTGCCATTTACATGGAACCTTGGCACGCCGATGTTTTTGATTTTCTGGATCTGCGCAAAAATACCGGTGCTGAAGAAAAGCGTGCCCGTGATTTGTTTTACGCCATGTGGATTCCCGATTTGTTTATGAAACGCGTTGAAGAAAACGGCGATTGGACACTGATGTGTCCAAATGAATGTCCGCATTTGTTTGACACTTACGGCGAGGAATTCGAAAAATTATACACAGGTTACGAAAAAGTAGGCAAAGGACGTAAAACCATCAAAGCGCGTTTGCTTTGGGAGAAAATATTGGAAGCCCAAATTGAAACCGGGAATCCGTATATGTTGTATAAAGATGCTGCAAACCGTAAATCGAACCAAAAGAATTTAGGAACCATTCGCTCTTCAAATTTGTGTACCGAAATTATGGAATACACCGCAAAAGATGAGGTGGCAGTTTGTAATCTGGCATCCATTGCGCTTCCTATGTTTGTTGATGAAGATGAAAACGGAATTAAATTTTTCAACCATCAAAAGCTGCATAAAATCACGAAAAAAATCACCCGAAATTTGGATACGGTAATCGACCGAAATTATTATCCGGTGAAAGAAGCCGAAAACTCAAATTTCCGTCACAGACCCATCGGACTTGGCGTGCAAGGTTTGGCAGATGCTTTTATTCTGCTGCGTTTGCCTTTTACCAGTGATGAAGCAAAAAAACTAAATGAAGAAATTTTCGAAACCATTTATTTTGCGGCTGTAACTTCTTCCATGGAAATTGCGAAAGCAAAAGAACCATACTCTTCATTCAAAGGATCACCCATGTCATTAGGTGAATTTCAGTTTAATATGTGGGGCGTTTCGGAAGATGAGTTAAGCGGAAGATGGGATTGGAAGGCATTGCGTAAAAAAGTGATTAAAAACGGCGTTAGAAACTCGTTATTGGTGGCGCCGATGCCTACAGCTTCAACTTCGCAAATATTGGGAAATAACGAAGCTTTTGAGCCTTATACTTCAAATATTTATACCCGCAGGGTTTTAAGCGGAGAATTTATTGTGGTGAACAAACATTTATTGGAAGATTTGGTTGATTTGGGCTTGTGGGACAACGAAATGAAAGAGGCAATTATGCGCGCCAACGGATCGGTTCAGCAAATTGACATTATTCCGCAAGAATTAAAAGATTTGTACAAAACGGTATGGGAAATGAGCATGAAAGATATTATTGACATGTCGCGTCAGCGTGGTTATTTTATCGATCAGTCACAATCGTTAAACTTGTTTATGCAAGATGCCAATTACGCGAAATTAACGTCGATGCATTTCTATGCCTGGAAATCGGGATTAAAAACCGGGATGTATTATTTGCGGACAAAAAGTGCCGTGAATGCAACACAATTTACGGTTTCAAACAAGAAAAAGGAAGAAGAAATTCCGCTTACACCTGATGAATTGCATCAGCTGATTTTGCAATCGAAAGAGAATCCTGATGATTGTGAAATGTGCGGATCATAGTATTTAGATCAACCTCCAAAAAAAAACCTCAACTTATTAATTTAAGTTGAGGTTTTCCGATTTAAATAAATAGTCCTTATTTATTTTGGTCTTTAGTGGCATACAATTCCAACAAATCCATAGTGGCTTTTATCAAATCTTCTGTCTCCAGCAAAATACTGAAGTAAAGCGTTGTGTTTTTCGGACTTGATTCCGTGGTTCTTGTGCGTTCCACTTGTTTTTGGGCATTGATAGAAACCTGTTTTAACAGATCTTTCTTTTCTTCAATGATAGATGCAATTTTATTGAAAGAGCGATCATCAAAAATCGTTCGAATTTTTCCAAAAAGATTGTTTAATTTTTCCGCAATATCTTTTAATTCCTTAGCCTGACTTGGTTTTAAACCCTTATGATTGTTATGGATGTGTTTGTGGCTTACTTTTGAAATAAATCCAACCGATTGTGCGATATCCTGTAAATCTCCAATAACATCAATATAAAAAGTACTTGCACTAACCGATGACTCATCTAAATTCTTAATAAAATAGAATATATTATTTTGTAAATCTTCAATTTCAGATTCTAATTTACCAACGGTGTTTTTGGCTTTTTTTAAGGTTGGCAAATCTTGGTTTATCAAGCCGTTAATGGTGCTTTCATTTATTTTGCTTACCCTTTTCAGCACTTTGGAAATGTTATCGGCACTTTCTTCAATAACGCCTTTTACCGATTTGCTTTCCGCTCTGTTTAAGCTATCTTCTGCTTTGGTTTCTTTTGATTTTTTTATGTGGTTTATGGAGTTTCTTACCAATAAAATAAAAGCCATCAGTAATAAAATGGCAATCATTGTCGCTCCGCCCAAATAAATTAAATAAGCAACAATACCTGCCGCGATAAATGCGATAAATGCGGTAAAAAACCAGCCGCCAATGACATTTAAAACACCGGCTACTCTATAAACGGCACTTTCGCTTCCCCAAGCTCTGTCGGCCAAAGAAGAACCCATCGCAACCATAAATGTTACGTAAGTGGTTGACAAAGGCAGTTTGTAAGATGTTGCAATTGAGATTAACACACCAGCAACCATTAAATTAACGGCGGCTCTCACCAAATCAAAAGCAGGAAGTTCCAATTTTTTTCCGCCGACTAGTTCAATTACTGGTTTTTCAAATTGTTTGTCAATTTTATCCAATACCGCATTTGGGGTCATAAATGCCAAGTATTTAGCGAACAACATGGCTGTTCTCACAAAACCTCTAGATAAAAAGTTTGGTTCAAAACGTTCTTTGGTAGCTGCCTGACTTGACAAATCAACTGATGTTTTTACAACTGCTTTTGCTTTTGACGAAAACCATAAAGTAAGCACCATAACCAGTCCTGCCATAAACAGTAAAAAGGTTGGGGTGGGAACTTTGGTCCCTAAAACATCCATGGCAAATTCAGTTGCAGGAACTCCTGATGCTGCCCAAGCTTGGTAGGATTGCCAACCTGCAATTGGTACCCCGATAAAGTTTACCAAATCATTACCGGCAAAAGCCAATGCCAATGCAAAAGTGCCTACAATAATTATAATTTTATAGATATTAACTTTAAAATATTTTATAAGAATATAAGAGATGACTGCCCAAAATATCAGATTAATGACAATAATTTGGAACACGAAATTTTCGATAAATACCTTGATAGTTATTTGGCCTATCAGATCAAATTTTTCTGAAGCAAAACCTGTTCCTCCTATCCCTTTTAGCAATATAAAATATAACATGGCGGTTAATGCGATACCGCCAAATGAAGCGCTTATCCAATTGGCTTTTTTCTCAAAATTAAAGGAAAGCAGCATTCTGGAAATAAATTGTACAAATGCTCCCACTGAAAAGGCGATGACAACCGACAGCAATATCCCAAAAATAATTTGTGTTGCCTTTGAGGTATTTATATAATTTACAACATCAGCAAAATTCCCTCCATCAGCGCCAATTTTAATCAAAGCAACAGCTACAGCAGCTCCCAATAATTCAAATACAATTGAAACGGTTGTAGATGTTGGCATGCCAATGGTGTTAAAAAAATCCAACAATAAAATATCCGTAATCATTACCGCCATAAAAATGATCATAATATCACTGAACATGAACATTTCGGGATTAAAAATACCGTTTCGGGCAACTTCCATCATACCGCTCGAAAAGATTGCCCCTAAGGCAATACCAATACTTGCAACAATCATGATGGTTTTGAAAGAAACTGCTTTTGATCCTATCGCAGAATTTAAAAAGTTAACGGCATCGTTGCTAACTCCTACAACCAAATCGGCAACGGCTAAAACGCCAAGGGCAACAATCATTAAAAAGTAAAAATTATCCATATTTTGGGTATTTTTTGAATTCGGTAAAAGTAACTAGATATTTTTTTTATGCTATATATTTTTAGTATTTCTTAAACATTATTATAAAGTTAAAAAATTATTAAAATGCCCGAATTTTGAATTCCTTTTTTTTAAGAAACAAGGCATTTTGGATTGATGCATTGCGCATTAATATTTATTTGAAGGTATATTTAAAATGCGCGAACTATAAATAAAAAAACCGCCAAAAGCTGGCGGTCAAATTGTGCGTAAATGATTAAAAAGAAATATTTCAGGAATTTTTTTCTTGAACTGATGACATTTAAATTTCGTTACTTTTTCTTTTTATGTTTTAAAATTTCTGCATCAATAAAATAGATGATGCTTTCGGAGATATTTTTTAGCAGGTCGCCAATTTTTTCAAATTTTTTCATCACCACCAATGCCATTAAGTATTGACGAATTAATTCAGGGTTTTTAACGGCATCTTCGGCAACAATATCAAAAGCTTTTGCATTGATTGCATTGATAATTTTATCTTTTTTGAAAACCTTTCGTGCCACTTTTAAATTTTCATTGATAAAAGCATTTTCCACATCTTTAAACATGCTTTCAAGCGTTTCAAACATGAGGTTAAATTGCAGCCTTTCAACAAGTTCGGGTACCAGTTTTTGATTTAAATCTACCGTATGGTTTGCGATGTCAAATGCCTGATCTCCAATTCGCTCTAAATTATAATTTATTTTAAGCAGTGCCAGCGCAAATCTTAAATCGGTTGCCACAGGACTGTACAATGCAATAAAATGATCGGTATCTTTCTCAATTCTTACGTCGAGTGCATTTACCCTGTTTTCTTTTAAAATAACTTCTTCAGCCAAATCTGTATCAAAAGAAGTAAACGCTTCATAGGCGAGCTGCACTTGTTTGTGAACCAAGTTTAACATTTCTTCGCCAGTTTTACTTAAATTAGCTCTTTGCTCTTCAATATTTATCATAAATTTTATTTTTTAACCGAACCTTCCTGTTATATAATTTTCCGTTCTCTTTTTTTCCGGATTTGTAAATATTTTTTTTGTTTTATCAAACTCAATCAATTCTCCCATATAAAAAAACGCAGTATAATCGCTTATTCTTGAGGCTTGTTGCATATTATGGGTTACAATAATAATGGTATAATCCTTTTTTAGCTGATGGATTAATTCTTCGATTTTTGCTGTGGAAATTGGGTCGAGTGCCGAGGTTGGCTCATCCATTAAAATAATGGAAGGTTCAACTGCCAGGGTTCTGGCAATGCACAAACGTTGTTGTTGTCCACCCGACAAGGTTAAAGCCGATTTGTTTAAATTGTCTTTAACTTCCTTCCATAAATCTGCCTGAACCAGGGCTTTTTCCACACGGTCGGCAATCAATTTTTTGTCTTTGATGCCTTGAATTTTTAATCCGTATGCCACGTTTTCAAAAATTGATTTTGGAAAAGGGTTTGGCTTTTGAAAAACCATACCAACTTCTTTTCTTAATTGCTCCAGCTGTATTTTGTCTTTGTAGATATTTTTATCGTCAATTTTAATTTTGCCTTCCATTTTAAAATCTTCAATATAATCGTTCATTCGGTTGAACAAACGCAAAAAAGTAGATTTACCGCAACCGGAAGGTCCAATAAAAGCAGTGATGCTTCTTGGTTTAATGTTCATGGAAACATCTTTAATGGCCTGAAAATCGCCATAATAAACATTTACGTCTTTGGTTTGCAATTTGTATTTTTCAGCAATTGGCGCTTCTGTTTTAGCGTCCTCAATTTTTTCTGAAATCATATCATTCATTGTATTACTGTAATTTTTTTTGCCATTTATTTCTGAAATAAACTGCAATTCCATTCATGATAAAGGTAATTAATAATAAGATAATAATTGCGGCCGCCGCATTGTCAATAAATCCTTGTTGTGGCCTGGAAATCCAATTAAAAATTTGGATGGGCAACACCGAAAATTGATCGAGCGGACCTTGTGGCGCAAAAGGGACATAAGCCAAAGCGCCAACAATAATTAACGGAGCGGCTTCGCCAACGGCTCTGGAAAGCGCCAAAATAACGCCGGTTAAAATACCGCCGCTTGATGCCGGCAATACCTGATTCCATATGGTTTGCCATTTAGAAGCGCCCAATGCATAGGATGCGTCCCTGATAGAACCGGGAACGGCTTTGATGGCTTCTCTTGTTGCCACAATAATAATGGGTAAAATTAAAAGAGACAAGGTTAATGCACCTGCCAAAACACTGGCGCCTAAATTCATAATTCTCACAAACACTTCCAATCCCAGCAATCCGTAAATAATCGAAGGAACGCCGGCCAAATTAGAAATATTAATTTCCAGCATAGCTGAAAGTCGGTTCTTTTTGGCATATTCTTCCAAATAAACGCCAGCGGCAACACTAATTGGAAAAGAAATAACTGCTGTTAAAACCAGAATCCAAATACTTCCCATCAATGGCGTCCATATTCCTGATTTTTCAGCTTTTCGTGACGGTAAATCGGTAATAAAAGCCCAATCTATTCTGCTTAGACCATCGATCAGTATTCCGCCTATAAAAATAACCAGCAATACCAACCCAATGAGCGTGCATCCAATTCCCCAAAACTTGAAGAGCTGGTCTTTTAGCCTGTTTTTTTTAACGTTATTCATATTTTTGTCGGAATTTTTTTCTGATTTGGAAACTTATCGTATTCAATATAAATGTAAGTGCAAATAAGGTAATCCCTGCCGCAAATATTGTTTTATACTCCAAGGATCCATGTTGCACATCGCCCAAACTCACCTGAACAATATAAGCAGTGATAGTTTCCACAGGAACGGTTGGGTCTAAAGTTAACCTTGGCTGCTGGCCAGCTGCAATTGCCACAATCATCGTTTCACCAATCGCTCTTGAAATAGCCAATATAATAGATACAATAATACCTGATGAAGCTGCCGGAACAACAACTTTGAAAGCTGTTTGAAGCCTAGTTGCGCCCATACCGTAAGAGGCTTCCCGCAATGCTTTTGGCACGGCAAATAAAGCGTCTTCACTTAATGAAGACACAAAGGGGATAATCATAATTCCCATAACAATACCTGCTGAAAGCGAGTTAAATCCAGATAAATTGGGGATAAATTGCTGTAAAAACGGCGTTACCACCACCAAAGCGAAAAAACCGTAAACAACTGTTGGCACTGCCGCCAAAAGTTCCAATAATGGTTTTATTGTTTTTCTAAAACTTCGTGGGGCATATTCGCTTAAATAAATACTTATGGACAAGCCAATGGGCAATGCAACAGAAATCGCAATGAATGTGGTAAGCAATGTCCCGGTAAGCAAGGGAAGAATCCCATAATGTTTTTTGGTAAATAAGGGTGTCCATTCGGTATCAGTAAAAAAATCGAAAATGGAAACCTCCCTAAAAAAACTAAAAGCCTCAATGGCAAGTACCAAAATAATGCCGACAGTAACGGCAACTGTAATTAAAGCACTAGATAAAAGTGTTTTTTCTATGATAAATTCTCTGATTTTACGCATCAAAATTTATTTAAAACAAAATCAGATGTAAGATACATCTGATTTTGTTAGGTTGAGCTTTTGTTTATTTATTTTTTTCAACAAAAGCTTTAAAGTTTTCTTTTTGTTTTGCGTAAATTTCTGCAGGTAATTTAATGTATCCTACATCTTCCGATAATTCTGCAGCATTGTCAAGATAGAAATTAACAAACTCAATTACTTCAGGGTGTTTTATGGAAGAGCTGTTTACATAGATAAATAAAGGTCGGGATAAAGGGCTGTAAGTACCGTTGCTTACCGTTTCCAATGAAGGTTTTACAACTTCTTTTCCGTTATGCACACCAATCAAGCTTAATTTATCTTTGCTTTCCTCATAGTAAGCCAAGCCAAAAAATCCTAACGCATATTTATCTCCAGCGATTCCTTGTACCAGTACATGGTCATCTTCACTGGCGGTAAAATCACCTCTGCTTGTGCCACTTTTTCCATTAATTGCTTCTGTAAAGTAATCGAAAGTTCCTGAAGCAACGCCAGGACCGAATAAATGGATTTCTTGATTTGGCCATTCCGGACGAATTTGATTCCATTTCATAATTTTTCCTTGGGCTGCAGGCTCCCATATTTTCTTCAATTCTTCTACAGTAAAACTGTCAACCCAAGTATTTTCTGGGTTTACAACTACGGCCAAACCGTCATAAGCAACTTCCAATCCCAAATAAGTGATATTGTTTTCTGCACAAGCTTCAATTTCTTTGTCTTTAATCGGACGGGAAGCGTTTGAAATGTTTGTTTCTCCTCTTGAGAATTTTTGAAAACCGCCACCGGTTCCCGAAACGCCAATAGTTACTTGCACATTTGGTTGGATTGCCCTAAATTCTTCAGCCACGGCTTCAGTTATGGGAAAAACAGTGCTTGAACCATCAATGCTGATGTTTCCTGTTAATTGTACAGCTTCAGTAGCGCCTTCTTTTTGTTCTTTTTTGTTTCCGCAAGCTCCTAGTACCAAAGCTAAGGATAAGATAAATACTAATTTTTTCATTTTTGTCGTTTTTAATTTGTTTTGCAAAGGACTGATTTGATTGTTAAGTTTAAGTTAACTAAAAATTATTTGATTACTATTGTTTTCTTTGGATTAAGTGATTTACAACTTAAATTCAGCATTTAAAAATACCAGTGATTTGTTGTCTAATGTTGAATTATCAAAACTAAAATCTTGGTAATTTAAGGAGAATTTAAGGCCTTTAATGGGTGCATATTGAATTCCTGCTATAATTTGGCTTCCATTTTTGTCGAAATTCCACGCGGTAGTTTCGCTTATTAAAGTATTTGAATTTAATTCATCATAGCGGCCAAAAATCTCAAATTTTTTGTTGATGACATACGTTGAATAAAATGAAAAACCATCCAAATCGTGGTCAACAGCCGAACTTGCATATTTCTTGCCGTTGTTTAACTTATTGTATTCCGCCCCAAATCTCCAATCAGTTGCTTTATAACCTGCAAATAAGGCCAAAGAAGTAATTGCTTTCGAATCAGCAGTTGGTTGGGCGTCCATATAAATTTTTGTGGTCAGTCCTTTAATGGGTTCAAAAATCAAACTTCCGCCAAATTTTTGGTTTCCGTCTTCATCCTGCAATTTTTTGTAGCCTTCACCATTTACAATCAATACATTTGCTTTTAAAGTTTTGGTGATTGTAAATTCAGCGCTTACACCCAAATCGGCACTGGTTCCAAAATCATTTCTGTTTTGAAACGATTCAAAAATATAGCGGTAACCCCAAAAATCTTCTTGGTCATTAAATTGTTTCAGTCCAATTAATCCCATGCTTAATTTTACGCCTTCAGCAACTTTCCAGTCAAGTTGCGCAATTTTTAAAAATGCGGTATAGGCACTTCCTCCATTGTTGTTGCCAACATCAAAAGTAACTTTTGCGGAAATGGCCTTGCTAAAATCGTATTTATAGCCAAAGTAGGAACGATTTAATTCAAAAGCACTTTTTTTTGTGGCATTTTGGGAAAAATCATAATGGTAATTCCAAAAAACTTTAAAGTGAACATCACCGTTTGGCTTAAAATCTTCGGCAGCGTTTTGGGAAAAAGAAGAAATTGTTAAGATAAATACACTTAAAAATAATAATAGTTTTTTCATTTGAATCTGTTTTGTTTTGCATTCACCAGAAAGTGAATTTTTTAATTATTTTTTAAAATTATAAAATTGATCAATAACGATTATTGATAAAGATCATTTTGAAATTTATAACCAAAATTATTTGGTCAAGAATTTTTTATTAAAATTTAAATAGAAGAATGCAAAAAAAGCAATTGCCGCTTTTTTTGTTTCATCCGATATTAGTTTTTGTCGCTGCAAAGAACTCATGCGTTTGTTAAGTTAGTGTTAAGAAGATGTTACCGTTTTAATAAAGTTTGTGGTTAAAGTTGACTATTAAATATTGAATCAACTCCGATAACTCCGATATTAAATTTTCAACAACTTTTTACCCCAACCCTAAAGGGAGAAGTTGCTGAAAATCAATAATCTAAAATAGGGCTTGCTGAAAAAGTAAAAATCCCTTAAAAATATGGGGTTAAGCGCTAAT